>NZ_JCACVY010000002.1:0-116934 GCF_058833935.1 Roseomonas sp. TS2
GGCCGCACCGTGCGCGGCGTGGCCGACCGCCACCGGCTGGACCCCGCCGCCCTGCGCAGCCCTGAGGCGCGTTGGCTGGTCGAGCGTCAGGCGGCGCTGGCCGCCGCCTGGGCGCAGCCCGCAAGCCTGGCGCTGGATGGGCACCCGCTGGAGGTGGCCGGCCCGCTGGCCGCCTTCGACCGTCTGCTGGCCCAGGGCCGCAAGGGCCTCGCCATCCAGCGCTTCAAGGGGCTGGGCGAGATGAACCCGGACCAACTCTGGCAGACGACGCTCGACCCCGCCGCGCGCACCCTGCTGCAGGTGAAGATCGAGGATGTGGAGGATGCCGAGCAGGTCTTCTCCACCCTGATGGGCGACGTGGTGGAGCCGCGCCGCGAGTTCATCGTCGGCAATGCGCTGAAGGTCGCCAACCTCGACGTCTGAGGCGCCGTGAGTGGTCCGTTAACCTAAACCTGCGAAACCGTACTCTTTAATTGCTAAACTTTCTCACTTTGAATCTGTGGGGCGCCAATCGAAGTTCGGAGACTGTCGCCCTTGAGGTTCCAATCATTCACCTCAGCAGATTGGATCAAGACGAGCTGGACTTCCTGGGACGATTGTCCCGGGAGGACTGGCATCTCGATCCTGGTGGGCCTTGCTATGTGTCTTGCTGCTATGAGCACGTTTGGCCGCATCGCATTCACCGCAATGCTGTGCTTGCTGCGCTTCCATCGCTTTGCTGTCCAAGAAACCAACAAGTAGGCTGGCATCCCGCTCGGACTAAGCTTTAGCGCGACGGTTATAAGGTGGTGAGCAGGAGCCACAGCTCGGCTATCGAACCTCTCCTAATACAGTGAGGTGAAGAAAGAAAACGCTGCACTGCTCCGCCTAGGCTCTGTAGCTGAGTTGCAGCACGGATCTAGGTCGGAGGCGGAGATCACCCTGACGACAAATTGGGTTCGGGGCTTTCCTCGAGCCAGTGATCTGGCAATGCACCCTGTGGCAGCGAATGATACCCATTCGACGTCGGAACTAGGCTCGGTTTTGCCACTGAGTGGCTTGGACCTTGACCGGCGTCACGTCGATGAGGTGCCACTATCCTTGGCCTCTGCGGCAATCGATGCGCGAGCCATTTCTTCGTCTAAAGCACGATCAGTATCCGTGCCCTTGAGGATCTGAACGCCGCCTCGAATCTGGCGGTCGCCTCCAGATAGCACGACGCCACGCTGCTCTAAGGATTTCAGCAAGGCTGACACTGAACTGAGGCTTGCCCCCATCTCGCCGCTTTCGAGCCTCTGCAGCGTGCTTTTGGAGACATTCGCTGCCTTAGACAATTCTGCTTGGCTCCAGCCAGCCAGGATACGAGCTGCTGCTATGAGGCGGCCGTAAGGAATCACAGGGGGATCAGCCGATAGGGGAACATGGCCCCCATTCTTGCAAACTGAGCGGCTAGAACCAGTATGGTGCCGAAGTAAAGTTTTTAGCTTCATATATGATACCAAATGAGCCATATATGCCGTAGAAAGCGTCACGGTTTGTTGTCGCTCTAGGCTGTGGGTCGCAAGAACCACCTTTGAACAGCCAGGCAAAAGTGCGACTCGGCAGCTTGGAGCATGCTATGCCTGAGATTGATGAAGGCTTGTTGCTGAATGCCTCCATGGACCCCTGGTGCCTCATCAACCTCACCACCGGCTACGAGCACCTCTTCGGCTTCGCTATCCAACACGCCGGGACCGGCGGCCTCTCCTGGGTCCTGAGCACGCCGGTCGTCTGGATCGACGCCGCAACCGGCCGCGCCCAGACCGAGAGCGGCAGGCGGTACACGTTGGGTCGCGAGGTGACCCCCGAGACCTTGCCAACTCTTGAGGCCAGGATTGCCTTCGCCTTACTGGTCGAGCCTCAACTCACGGACCCGCTCCCACTGCCGCCGGTCCCCAAGGACTTACCGGCCGCCCGCAAATGGGTGGTCGCCTGCAAGATGGCCCGGCATCTCGGGGTCGAGCCGCCGCCCTTCAAGGATGAGGCCGCCGTGGCGCATTTCCTTGGCGCCAACATGGAGCGGTACTGGCATCTGCGCGACGGCCGGAAGCCATCCTGATGCGCCCCGAGCTCGAGGAGATCCTGCGGCGCCGCTATCCTTCGCTCTACGACCGAGCCCCTCGGAAGCCCGGAAAGGAATCGGCACCCTTCAGCCCTGACCTCGGCGACGGCTGCTTCGCTATCCTAGTGGCGCTATCTGAGGTCATCGATCGGCACGCGAGCGCTGCCGGGATGGAGTACCTGGAGGTCCTGAAGATCTCGCCAGGGGGTCGGGGCGGCCTGCACTACCATCTCATTCGGGAGGACCACTTCATCCGGGGCGCCATCACGGCCGCCAACCATCTGAGCCTCGCGGTGAGCACATTGTCCGGGCGGCCGGGCAGGCCAATGGTCAGCCGGAGCAAGGATACGGTTGTGCTCGCTCCCGACGAAGTGGATGGCCACGAGCCGGTTCCGCCCCACTACCTCCGGCCGCTTCGCCCTCCCATCGGCGCCGGGCAGGCGCGGGCGCTGGGCCTCCTCGGGCGGCGGTGGGGCGACTGGGTGGAGCACGGCATCAGCGTGCCTGCCGGGTGGGTGGACTTGGCTGACGTCGTGCTCACCGCCTTCGCGCGGCAACGGCGCAGGATCGATTGGATCCGGGCGTGGGACGACGGCGCGACTGGCCAGCTCATCGTCGAGTGGGACCGCTACAGGACGTCGGCCACCGAGGCAGGCGCCGTCGCCTTCGTCGTCACCATGGCCGCTCTCACCGACCCGGTCACCGGCGCATCCGGGCCGGTGGACAACACCGGGGCGCCTGCCTGGTGGCGAAGCACCGCAGGGGATCATGCGGGGCTGCCGGTTCCTTGGGGCACCTACGACAGCACCGGCGCCTGGCACTCGCGCGAGGATATGGTCTGCGGACCGGCGCCTGGGCATCCATCGGCAGGCGCGCTGTCGAAGGCTGCGCATGGCGGCGCCGGTGAGATGCAGCTGACGTTGAAGCCTCACGTCGCCCAGGTGGTGCGCCAGATGGCGCGCAAGGCGGGTCAGGACGGGTGCGCAGCCTTCCTGACCAAGATGCTTGGTGTGCTACCGGCACGGCCTGAGGAAGCCTGCGCTGGAGGTGAGGACGCTCATCCGCACGCTCTGGATGAGAAGATGGATCACGTTGGCTCCGAGGCCGACGCGTCCATTCGCACGCTGGCGACCACCGCTCTCAGGGAGCTTACGGCCGCTGCGGAGGTTGCTCGGACGACGACCCGCCAGCAGAGCGTGCTTACGGCTCTGGAGGCGGTCGATATGCTCCTGCGCAGCCTGGATGCGGAGGTGCTGTCTGCCGACCAGATGGTCGCAGGTGGCTAACAGGATGCAGTGGGCAACGGTCCCCCTCTGCTCGGAACCCGATGCGCGGGGTTCCAATCTCCGCCTGCAGCCAGTTCTGTCGTCGCGCGCCCACATGCCCACGCCGCATCCACGGGCACGGCGATGATGCTGCGGATGGTCGCCGCTGGCCTGGCTGGCCTGCTGGCAGGCTGTGGCGCCCTTGCATGGGCGGTGTCGGTCGTCAGCAATGGCACGGACACCGGCGCGCCGGTCCTGGCCGCCCTGGTCATGTGGGCAGCGGGCATTGCGACCACGGCGTTCGGAGCCGGTGGCGCCGTCTTCTACGGGATCGGGCTGGCGCAGCTCTGCTGGAGCGACATGCGGGGGCGCCGGTGATGCCCTCGCGGCCACCATCGCGCATGGCGGCGACGACATCGCCGGGCGCCGTTGCTTGGAACGGCCGCTTGGTGGACTGGACGGCGCCGCGCGGGATGTGGCGGCCAAGGATTGGCGCGGTCTCGTCAGGGTCCTGCGCCTGCTGGAGGAGTTCTGGCCGGGCTGCACCGAGTACAACCCGGACACAGGCCGAGCGTATCGCCGTGCCAGAGGCAGGCCGTCGATGAGGAGCCTGTCGATCCAACGGCGGGGCGCGTCGCCATCAATGGCAAAGAGGTGGATGACATGCTGCTGATGAGGACGGTCCGGCGCGGGCTGCGCTCGAAGACTGCCAGAAGCGGCCGCCCGACATCTAGCTACCCACGGCTCACCTACCTATTTCCTCACGCATGCCTCGCTCCCCTGCTGCCGACTTGGCGCCCCTCATCAAGCTGCTGCAAGCGGGTGTCCCGCCCGAGCGCGCTGCCAACGAACTCTCTCGCGTTCTGGCGATTTGGACAGCCGAGCTCAAGGACGACGACGAGCAGCTCCAGGAGCGGCTCTCGGGCTTGGCCGAGCAGATGACGATGGGGATCGAGGAGATGCACGAGGGCATCGCCGAAGCGAGTGACAAGGGGAAGCCCACGCTGCGGCGGATCCTGGCGACGCACGAGGCGGTGCTGGACGCGGTGCGGAAGGCGCAAGGGGCAGGATAGGTCTCTCCATCGCTCCGCCCGGACAACTTCCCCGGTACTGACCTGCCCCGGCTCTACGCAGGCTTAAAGAGCACGATAATGTTTCGCTGTTATCGTGCCTAAATGTCCGAGTGCACTTGTTCGCCTCATTTAGGCGCGAAGTGCAGGGGGTGCCTGAACACTTCGGCAGAGGTCAGGTTGGCCGGTGGACGTGATGAGGCGTCGGAACCACCACGTCATGACCAAGCCAGGGCTGCCACCAGCATAGGCGCCATGCTGGCGAAGCGCCAGCGGTGCTATGATAGGGCAATGCCTGCCTCGCCCCCTGCTGACCGACAAGCCGAAATGCTCACTGCTCCTGAACGAGACCTCCTCCGGCGCGAGCTGTGCGTGCGGTTCGGCAACCCACCCAAGCTGGCGGATGGCATCTTCCTACGGGTGTGGCGCAGCGGGCCGCTGGCCGGGCAGCCGAAGGTCCCGAAGGCGATGCAAGGATTAGTGGATCGCGGCCTCATGGAGGTGCGCGCTGGTTCGCCTCACATGGCCCGCGCCCACTTCACGGAAGCTGGCCTCGTGGCGCTGCGCTGGCTGGCGGCGCAGCGTCGCGGGCTCGATCCGGTGGAGTTCGCGCATGTCCGGCAGGAACTCGGAATGGGGGCGCCGGACCCGACCAGTCCTGAATAGTGGATTCACCTTCTGATCCACTGGCATCCGGAAGCGTGGGGCGGCAAGGAAATCGCATGCCGCATGACGTCGTGACAGGATTGGACCCAGGCCAGCTCGAGCAGATGGCGGCTGCACTCGAAGCCAGCGGCCAATATCGCGTGCTGCGCCGGGTTGGCGCCCATCGGCCTGCCGATATCCCCGCCGGTACCCGGACCCGCCTCGGTATCCTCCTGGACCTCGAGACCACCGGGCTCGACGCGACGCAGGACGAGATCATCGAGATGGCCATGCTGCCCTTCACCTACGGGCTGGATGGCAGCATCTACTCGGTAGGGGAGGCGTTCAGTCGGCTCCGGCAGCCGTCCATCCCCATCCCGGCTGCGGTCACGGAACTGACCGGCCTAACCGACGAGGCGGTGGCTGGGCACAGCATCGACCCGGCCGAGGTGGCGCGGTTCATCGAACCGGCCGCCCTCGTGATCGCCCACAACGCCAGCTTCGACCGCCGGTTCGCCGAAGCCTTCTGTGCCGCCTTCATGGCGAAGCCCTGGGCTTGCTCGCTGCATGGTGTCGACTGGGCGGCCGAAGGATTCGAGGGCAGCAGACTGGGCTACCTGGCGATGAAGCACGGGCTGTTCTTCGACGGTCACCGCGCCATCCACGACTGCGAGGCGACGTTGCAGATCCTGGCGCGGCCGCTGCTCCGCTCCGGCGTCACCGGCATGGCCCGACTGCTGGAGCATGCCCGGCGCCCGAACTGGCGCATCTGGGCGGTGGAGGCGCCGTTCCACCACAAGGACACCCTCAAGGCGAGGGGCTATCGGTGGAATGGTGATGCGAACGAGCACCCTCGGGCTTGGTACATCGACGTGGCGGAGGATGCGCGGGAGGCGGAGTGCGCCTACCTATACGAGAGCATCTATGGGCGCGTAGCCAACCTGACCAAGAAGAAGGTGACCGCTTACGAGAGGTTCTCTGCGCGGGCGTAGTAGCGAACTGTATGCCTCTGGCGATGCGGAAGCATGGTCGGCGCGGCATGCGGGAGGACCCGCGCCATTGCTGCCGCGGCGCCAGCCAGGGCTCCGTTTCCGCTGCATTGCGCGTGCGCCACCCCTAATGGAGCCGGAGTGCTCAATGCGGGTGTACAGGCACCGGTTCTTCTCGTATCCGGTTCGTGTGCAAGCTCACGAGACGGCCGTTAGGGCAAGGATTCGTGCCGCTTTTCCTTTGCACGACCACCCTCCAGCCACCGAGCGACCGCATCGTGTTGATCGAAAGCGTTACTGTTTCAGGTTTCCGGTCTTTTGGCCATACTCCTTGCCAAGTGGCCGTTGGCCCTGAGATCACGACTGTCGTCGGCCCCAACGGTGCGGGGAAGACGGCCTTCCTCCAGGCCCTGGCCAAGATGTTCGGGGTCAGCCGGGCCCAGCGCACAATCTACCGGTCCGACTTTCACCTGGCGCAAGGCGATGACCCTGATGACCGGGAGCGCAAGGACCTCTTCATCGACGTGCTGGTCGCCCTGCCGGAACTGACCGATGGGACGGCGACGCCGGAGACCATCGCGCCCATGTTCCGGCACATGCTGCTCACCCGGGCTGACGAGGACCCAGTCGTCCGGCTGCGCCTCGAGGCGCGGTGGGAGGATGACATGACAGCTGACGGCGAGGTTTCGCAGGAACTGTTCTGGGTCACTTGCCTGGACGCTGTGCCTGCGCCCGAGAAGAAACGTGCTGTTGCGCCAGCGGACCGCGGCTTGATCCAGCTGTATTACACACCGGCGAGCAGGGACGCCGCCGCGCAGGTCCGGGCAAGCACTGGCGCGCTGGCGGCACGCCTTCTTCGGGCCATCGACTGGGGTGCGGACACGAGGACGGCGATCGAGGAGGCGGGCGAGAGCCTGGATGACGTCTTCGCGGCCGAACCTGCGATCACCGCGCTTACCGAAGCGGTTCAAGCTCGATGGTTGGCGCTGCACGACGGAGCAGTCGACACCAACCCCCGTCTCAGCTTGATCAGCCGCCGATTCGAGGAGGTGGTGAGCCGAATCGCCGTCATGTTCGAGCAGGGGCCAGATGGCCGCGACCGCACTCTGGGGGTGCTGAGCGACGGCCAGCAATCCCTTTTCTACTTTGCTTTGGCTGCCGCAGTGTTCGACATGGAGCGCCAAGTGGTTGCGGGGGAAGTGGCTGGCTTCCTTGACGATGCCCTGTCGATACCCGCCTTGACGATTTTCGCCATGGAAGAGCCGGAGAACCACCTTTCTCCTTTCTTCCTTGCCCGCATTGTCAACCAGGTGCGCTCGCTGACGGGCGCCGGTGGCGCGCAGGCCATCATCACCAGCCATTCCCCCGCTGTGCTGAGCCGGGTGACGCCGTTGGAGGTCCGCTACTGCCGCTGTGACCCGGTCACCCGCGCGTCGTCGCTCAAGCAGATCACGCTGCCGCCCGGCAGGGACGAGGCCGCCAAGTTCGTTCGGGGCGCCATGCAGGCTTACCCGGAGCTCTACTTCGCCCGCTTCGTGGTTCTGGTAGAGGGGGATTCCGAGCAGGTAGTGCTCCCGCGTCTCGCTGAGGCGCTCGACCTCATGATCGACCCGGCTTTCGTGGCCATCGTGCCGCTCGGCGGGCGCCACGTGCAGCATTTCTGGCGGCTGCTGGCCGACCTGGGCATCCCGTACGCAACCCTGCTGGACCTCGATCTAGGGCGGAACGGCGGTGGTTACGGCCGCATCAAGACCGCGATCCAGAACCTGCTCCAGATCGCGGTGCCCAAGGAGGAAATCCTGAGCATGGCGGATGGGACGGTTCTCTCGGACGATGGTTTGGCAGGCATGCACACTTGGAAGAACGAGCACCTGGAGAGTTGGGTCAGGCGCCTCGAGGGCTTCGGCGTTTTCTTCTCGGCGCCGCTGGACCTCGACCTCACCATGCTGCATGCCTTCCCGGACGCCTATGCCGCAACGATTCAGGAGGGGGGCGGACCACGGATGACGGAGGAGAAGGCCGCCGAGGCGGTCCTTGGTACTAAGGGCGCCGGAGTCGAGGCGTACCGAGGAGACCTCTCAGGTTATTTGGCTATCCTGCCCGCCTACCGGTACCACTTCCTGACCCGCAGCAAGCCTGCCACCCATTTAGCGGCGCTCACCCACCTAGAGCCTTCGGTCCTGAAAGCGGGTATGCCGCCCATCCTGTCCAAGGTGCTCTTGCACGTCGCCGAGAACCTCCGCCGGGACTGAATGCAATGAAGTCCTTGCGCCGGGTCATGCCTGCCGACTGGAAGCCTATCGGCGTCGCCGAACTCGAACCGGACGCCGACGCCGTGGTCCGGTCGATGCACAGTTTCTCCGTTATCGCGGGACCCGGTGCTGGCAAGACCGAGTTGCTGGCGCAGCGCGCGGCCTTCGTCCTGCAGACGGGCGCATCCGCCGCGCCACGGCGTATTCTGGCGATAAGCTATAAGCGCGAGGCGGCGCGTAACCTCTCCACTCGGGTGCAGGCGAGGTGCCATGGCACCCACTCTGCCCGCTTGGACTCGCTCACATTCGACGCCTTCGCGAAAGGCATTGTCGACAGGTTTGGCCAGTCTCTGCCTCCCCGTTGGCGGCCCCGGCCAGACTACGAGATCATGCAGGCAGGTGACGCGCTGTACCGCAGGTTCCTCGGGAGGGAAGTCGGGAGCCCACCGGCTTCCGTGGGCACCGACGCTGACATCGAGGCAATCAGCGCGAAGCAGTTCGAGCGGATTCACCTCCTTGGCAAGCCTCTTCCGGTTGAAGGCTGGGACAAGCCGACGCCGGGCCAATGGGCGGCAGACCGCTTCTGGCAGTCATCGCTGCACGAAGGCATGAAGACGCGCCTGTCGTTTCCCATGATCGGCCGACTGGCGGAACTGCTGCTGCGCTTCGTCCCCGTCGCACGCACGGCATTGCAGCTGACATACTCCCACCTGTTCATGGATGAGTTCCAGGACACGACTCAGGTCCAGTACGACCTGGTGCGCACGGTCTTCTGCGGCACAGACGTGACCATCACGGCGGTCGGTGACAACAAGCAGCAGATCATGCGCTGGGCCATGGCCATGCAGGATCCTTTCGCCGCCCTGGAAGGAGACTTCGGTGCCAGGCGGAGGGCGCTGAAGAACAATTACCGGTCGTCTCCTGAGCTGGTGAGGATCCAGCATGCGCTGGCCAAGGCGCTCGACCCCACGGCGGCTGCGCCCGTCGCTAAGGCCGTGTCCACAGTGGCGAAGAACAGCTGTGCGATCCTGGACTTCGAATCTCCGGAAGCCGAGGCATCCAAGCTCGCGAACCTTGTGCGGGCAGAAATGAAGAAGCGCGGACTCACTGCCAAGGACTTCGTGCTCATCGTCAGGCAGTTACCTCACGTCTACGCGCCGCCTCTGGAGCAGGCGTTCCGTGCTGCGGGCATAGCCTTGCGCAACGAGGCGGCAAAGGTGGGCGAGGTGGTGCTGCAGGAGCTCATGGTGGACGAGGCATCGGATCTGGTGCTGGCTATGCTGCGCCTCGGAGCGACGAACCCCGCCGGGCGAACCTGGAGCGACTGCATGGAGGCGCTCGGCGCCCTACGTGGGGTAGCGACTGATGATGGAGTTGGCCAAACACGTTTAGCGAAGGAATTGGACGCCTTCGTACTCGGGCTGATGCGCGGCCACCCGGCACCGCCTGCGTCTGTGATCGAGGCCAAGGAAATTGTGGCCGAAGTCCTTTCGTTCGTGGGACGCCAACGTTTGGTCGCGGTCCACCCGGCCTACGCGCAGGGCGACTGGTTCGCCCATATCGAGCACGCCGTGGCAGTGCATCTCGCCGCCTCATCGCAAGGCGCGGTTAGCTGGACAGCAGCCCTAGACGCCTATGCGGGTGTCCACGCTGTGCCGCTCATGACGATCCACCGTAGCAAGGGGCTTGAATACCACACTGTGATCTTCGTGGGGCTGGACGACGGCGCATGGGCCCGCAGTCTCAGGGAAGACGAGGCGGAAGCGGTTGCCGGGTTCTTCGTCGCATTCACTCGCGCCAAGCAGAGGGTGCTCTTCACCTACTGTGCCCAACGAGGAGCCAAACTCGCGGTCGACGGCCTGTACCAACTGCTGCTTGGGAGTGGAGTGCAGATCTTTCAGGTGAAGTAGATGACTTACCTACTCCCAGCGAATCAGGTCTTGGTAGGTGACCTCTTGCTGCTCTCGGAGTCTATCTCCGCTAGGCTCCCCAGGTGCAGCCCTCCGTCGTCTCCTGGTACGATTCGAATGCCTCCCGGCTAGCTGGCACCTACGAGGCCGTCCCGCCGACGGTCACCCGTGACTGGCTGACTGACCTCCTTCCGAGCGCGCCCGCCGTCATCATCGACGTCGGCGCAGGAACGGGTCGGGATGCGGGTGCCTTCGCCGCCGCAGGCTACGAGGTCATCGCCGTCGAACCCCCTTCCGGCATGAGGGCCGAGGCCGAGCGGCTGCATCCTTCGCCAAGGATTCGCTGGCTCTCCGACAGCCTGCCCGGCCTAGCGACGACATCGCGCTCCGGCGTCACCGCCGACGTCGTATCCTTGAGCGCGGTCTGGCAGCACGTCCCACCGGCGGACCGGCCCCGGGCCTTCCGAAAGCTGGTGGGACTGCTGCGGTCAGGCGGCCTGCTGGTGATGACGCTGCGACATGGACCCGACGACGGCTGCGGCGGCCATCCCGTCAGCCTTGCCGAAGTCGAGTCCTTAGCTCGGGCTAACGGCATGCATGTGGTCCGGGCGGTGCCGTCGCCGGACCTGCAAGGGCGCCCGGAGATCTCCTGGACGGCCGTGGTCCTGCGCCTGCCGGATGATGGGACCGGCGCCTTGCCGCTGCTTCGGCACCTCATCCTCATGGACGCCAAGAGCGCGACCTACAAGCTGGGGCTGCTTCGGTCCCTCTGCCGGGCGGCCGACGGCTCTGCCGGGCTGGCGGAAGAGGATGGTGACGACCATGTCCGGCTGCCGTTGGGCTTGGTCGCCTTGAATTGGCTGCGGCTCTACCTGCCCCTGGCGAAGGCGGACCTGCCGCAGGCGCCCGGCAATCGTCGCGGCGCCGAACGGCTCGGCTTCGCCGGTCCAGGCTGGCAGGCCCTCGCGGCAGGCGCCCTCTCGGCGCTCGACCTGCGGGTCTGCGCCGTGCTCAGCGAAGCGGTTGCCCGTACTCTCCATGAGGCGCTCCGGGAGGCTGCTGACCACATCTGCCGCATGCCCGCGAATTACCTGACGTTCCAGGGAAGCGGCCGAATCCTTGAGACCGCTCGCGCGAGGGCGACACGCCCTTCAGGCGCCGTGGCGGTGGATGGCGCCTTCCTGTCCGCCTTCGGAAGCATGCGGGTTCCGCGGCACCTGTGGACGGCGATGCAACGCTTTGCGGTCTGGGTGGAACCGGCGCTCATCTCCGAGTGGGCGCGCCTCATGCAAGGATACGCCGCCACGCAGAGCAGGGCGGTAGACCCCCGCGCCGTGGCCGCGGCGATGACCTGGTCCGACCCTGTGCGCGACGTCGCCCTGCCGCGCTCCCGGGCGCTGGCGCTGATGGAGGGCGGGACAGGGGTCCACTGCGTGGAGAGCGGCAAGCGGCTGGCGCCGGACACCCGGATGTTGACCACTTCCTGCCGTCTGGACGAAACGAAACCCATCCGTGATCATGCGATGGCCAGCGGAACTGGAGCCGGGGAACGCTGCGAAATCATGATGGAGGTAGTCCCGCGGTGAACAGGGCGAGGGATCTTCCTTGCTCCTCTCGTTGGTCACGTGGCCCTGGTGCGAACGGTCGCTAGTCTCGCACGCACAATTGGCGGCACAAGAAACACAGGAGCTTAACGTCCGTCTAATGTCTATCCGAAAACCCCGCCTTCCTCGTCTTGAGGAACGATTCGAGATCCTTGGAGCGGCGATCTCCATCCAAGACCGAGCTACCTTGCGCTCCGTCGTTTATCCTGTTCGCGAGAAGGCCAATGACGCGGAGAGGGCGCTCCGGCTCTGGAAAAAGACCGGCACATCGCTTGATGACGATCTACGGGCCCTATGGCTGCATGAGCAGCGGCAAGTTCAGCGACTGATGGCCAGCGCGGGGGCGCCGGAGGTAATCGTCGACGTCTTAGAGTTCGTGGAGGATGAGGAAGAGTTCGGCGTTGTCCTGGAGGATGCAGGCCAGCAGCTATCGCGCTTTCTCGAGCGTGCGGCACGCGGACATTGGCTGAAGAATCTTACAGGGACGCGTCATCGGGCGCTTCTCTGGAGGAACCTCCGTCGCATAGCGCAGGCCATCGGACTGCTCCATGCGAATGGGCTGGTACACGGCAACATAAGTGCCGAAGTTGTCTTGACCCGTGGGGCTGCAGAACCCGATTTCCAACTGAGCGGGTTCGAATGGAGCCTGTGGTTTACCGCCCCGACTGGAACCCCGTCTCATCCGAAGACCAGTACGGCGATGCCAAGGCCCGAGGCATACTCCTTTTCGTCAGACTGGCGGTCGTTCGGTGTCCTCGCCGCCGAACTCCTGGGTGTATCGCCGTCGGGATTGCCCATCGACGACAGGGAGGACGCCGCTGAGGCATCTCCAGCCGAATCTCTTGTTCTGCGACGCCTGTCTTCCCCCCTACAGTCTGAGCGTGCCGATGCAGCGTCGGTGCTGGGTGCCATCGACCGTATTGTCGCAGAGCTTGGAAGGACAGGTCTCGCAAGAAATGGCATCTTCGTTGTACTCGTTCCCGAGCCGAGCGGTCTAGGACGTGCAGTCGCAAGGGCAACCGATGGTGATATTGCGGATGATGAAATACGGGAGCAGATATCCTGGGCGGCGGCTGATCTACTGTCCGGCGCCACGGTCTTCGTCCCAAATAGTGCTGGTGCCCAACCAGACCGGCTCTTCCTTGTCACAGACCTGATGTCCTACTCGCTTGTTCCCTACCGGGAGCAGAGTGGAGAAGCATCATGGGACATCGCGTTCTGCACATCCGCCGTCCTGCGTGAGGATAACGATCCCCGTGGGGGCAGGGGTACGGCCCATCAGGTAGTTCAGGAGATCAGCTTCGTCGCGACGCACGCGGCGGCTCGAGACCTACGTGCTCGCCTGGGACCTTCTCTGCTGGATTGGGGTGGCTTTTCAGGAGCCCAGGAGGCGGATCCCGAAGCTAGGACGCGGGCTGATGTTCGCCGAGCTCTGAACCTGATCCAAGTCACCGAAGCGTTCATCAGATCTTTTGACGCAATCCCCGTCGAACTCATGGGAGTGAGAACCGAGGGCGGCCGCAGAGAAGTTGCCCTGAAAGCAATCTCTGGCGAGCGCGATGAGATTGCCAGGAAGGTAGGCTTAGGAACCGCGGAAGCATCGCTGCGTCGGCTCTTTGAGGACGAAGATCGGGAAGGCGAAGGTACATGGCTCCTCGGACCCTCGCCGTCGCTGGGCGAACGCCGTGCGGATGCATCCCTGACCTTCATAGCTCCCGGCCGCCTGAACGGGATCAAGGTCCTGCGTTTCGAGTTGGATGGAGTTGCTCCTGTCGCGCCAAGACTCTTTCTCCGGCCTCAGCAGGATGCGGGAACGGAGCGTGTCATTCGGCGGCGGCTTCGAAACATCGCTTCCTTGGCAGACCAGCCTGGCCTAGCGGACTTGCTCGCTGACCCCTACGTAGTCAGGCGATCATCCCGGGAGACTGTCGCTGAGGACGAGGACTTCAGGAGTCTCGACGAGCCTAAGCAGCGCGCATTGCGCGGCCTTACTTCGACGTTGCCCCTCTTTCTTGTTGTTGGTCCACCAGGAGTTGGCAAGACGCACCTGACCCGCGAAGTTGTGCGCCGCAGATTCGACACGGAGCCAGGTGCTCGCCTGCTTCTTACGGCCCAGGGGCACGACGCGCTTGATAACCTTCAGGAGGAAGTTGGTAAGATCCTTCCTGCAGGTGCCCTCCTTGTACGAACGACTACTGAAAACCGGGCGCCGACTTCAGCCGACCTGAACCTCAAGGCGCAAGGTATGCTGGACGCTCTTGCCGCAAGTTCCTTGGCCGAGCAAGCGCCACCGTCCTTTCAGGAGCGTCTGAGAGCTCTCGCTTCTTCTGGGAGCGGTGGGACGACGAGCGCACACCGGAAGGCAGTATGGGCTGCTTCTGACCTCCTGCTTGATGCTGCTAATGTGGTTGTTTCCACGACGAATTCGTCTTCAGTCGAAAGGCTGGTTCAGGAGAAATCACGTTTCGACATGGTCGCTGTTGAGGAGGCTGCGAAGGTCAACGGGCCTGAGATGGTAGGGGTACTCAGCTTGGCCGGACGGCGACTACTCATCGGCGATCACAGGCAGCTTCCTCCCTTCGATTCCCAGCGCCTCGAAAGTATTCTCGCAGATCATACCCTGCTTACGCGTGTGCTAGACTTGGCAGAGGAGCATGTCGGATCGCTGTTTGCCGGAAATGAACTGCCGGAACTCAGGCGTGCAGCGGAGGACGGAGAAGCTATTCAACGCTTGGCCGCGATGGCTCTCCGGTTGATTCAGCCTTTCCAGGCCTATGTCGAGGACGACGCGCGAAGAGGCCGTGCTAACCCAGGAGGTCGACGCATCGCTGCCACCCTAACGGAACAGCGGCGGATGCATCCTGCAGTGGCAGAAGTCGTTTCCAATGCCTTCTATGGCGGTGAACTCAAGACTGCAGCGGCGCGGGTGCATGAGGTTCACTCAGCCGCGCCGATGATCGAGATGGGAGAGCCACTGACAGGAAGCCCGATCATAGTCGTAGATTTTAAACATGTCAGTCGAACGGGATCTCAGAACACGCTCGAGGAACGACCTGCGTGGCATAATCCTGGCGAAGTCGAGGCGGTGATGAAGGTGCTCAGCCTCGCTCGTCCGAGCCAAGCCGCACGACGGCGCCCCACACTGGCCGTTCTTTCGCCCTATCGGGTTCAGGTTTCCCACCTTGCCTCACGGTTACGCAGCCTGTCTGCGGCGCAGAAGGCACCCTGGCTGGAGGCCTTTGATCCGGCACGACCCGGCCTAGGCTACGTCTGTACTACAGATGCCTTCCAAGGCAGTGAGGCTGATTTGGTCGTCATCTCCCTTGTTCGGAATAACTCGCGGACGGGAAGATCCGGCTTGGGTTTCCTGTCTGACCCAAGGCGAATGAACGTTCTCCTAAGCCGTGCTAGATCCCGTTTGGTCTTGGTTGGTAGTCTCTCCTTTCTGCAGGAGGCGGTCAGGGGCGTAAACCCGGATCGAGACGACTCCCACTCTCTCGAGTTCATTACACGTGCGCTGGGTACGATTACTGATCTTGAGACGCGAACAGACCAGAGCGGTTCTCCACTGGCGACGGTGATTCAGGTCGAAACGATGGGAACCTCTTTATGAGCGTCGTGGTGGGAATACCTGTGCGCCGGATTCGAGGCCGCGCGGTTATGGACCATGGCTGGGACTGGAGCGTCATCGACGAAGCTCTACTTCTGGCTCTTGCCCTTAGAAGGACAGCCGGAACGCTCAATGCTTTGTCGTTTGCGTCTGGGTTGCCAATTCAGGTGGTCGCGGCTTCCCTTGCTCGCCTGATGAGATTTAGGTTTGTCGAGGTGCAGCCAGATCAAGGATCGGCTGCCTTTGTCGCCAGTGCGGCCGGGGCTGGACTCGTACTCGGGGGCAGACCTTTACCTCGTTTGCCGCGGGAAATCACTCAACGGTTCTCGTTTGCGATCGAGCGCTATTCCGGCGAGACATTCATGGCCCGCGAAGTACGGCTTTCGAGATATTCCGATCTCCAAGCAGAACTCGATGCGGGCGTAGACGTGCGGATCCTCGATGTATCGGAGGATGGGGCCGACGCGCACGAAGCAAGCCTCGGGAGGCTTGTGGACTTACTGGAAAAGCGTGGAGAGCGGCGGGTCCTTCGTGTCCTGAGCCGCGAGACCGTGATCGAGCATGACAATCTTATGCGTATCCAGGTCGTAGATGGATCGGCCCGTAACCTTCCTGAAGCAACAGGCCCTCAACTCCGAGCAATCATTGAACAAGTGGCTTCCATGCCACGAGATGTAAAGCCTCGTGCCCGCTCGATTGAGGCGCCGAGAAGTGACGGCCCGAGCCGCACGCCTATCCCATGTTCGTTCAGCGCTGACGACCTGGTCATCGGAGGTAGCCACCAGCGCGTGCTTTTCCTAAAGATTCTTGGGGAGGCGGCTCGTCGGGTACTGGTCCACTCGACGTTTCTTGACGCTGAGCGCTTTGCCGAATTGGAGGACGCGCTACGGGCAGCCGCAGCGCGTGGAGTTGACATTGATCTGCTGTGGGGCGTTGGACATGAAACGGACAAGGATGGGCGGAACGCTCGCGCTGCCCGTGACATCTCAGAGCGGATTAAGTCAGATCCTATCTTGTCAGCTCACGTTCACATCCGCATGCGTGTGACTGGGTCTCATTCTAAGATGCTTCTTGCGGATGATGGCGAGGGTGGCTGGATTGCCGCTGTCAGCTCGTGCAACTGGCTTTCGTCAAAATTTCAGCCGGTCGAAGTTACTGCAGTACTGCGGCATCCTCTTGCAGTTGCCGACGCCATGCTCATCCTTCAGGGCATGATCGCGTCGAGTGCCCTGTCGAGTGATATTGCGTCGGAGCTGTACCTGGAGGCGTGTAGGCTCAGGCACTCGACCTCTGCCTTCTCTCCGGGAGCAGATTCGTCGGTAACCGTCATTGATGGTGGGGCGCATGAGGCGTTGATGCGCGTCGCTAGTGGGATTGTGACCCGCACCCTTGTGGTTGGGAGCAACCGGCTTGGATCGACCGCGAGGACCGGAGCAATCATACCTGGTGAAGTGGCGGCTGCACGTGGTGGTGTCGACGTGGTGATCCTCTACGCACAGCCTAGTGGCCCTCTCAAGAAGCGTCATGTTCGTGAGCTTGCGACGGAGGCTGCAGGCAACGGCGTCCGACTCATCCATACGAACAAGGTGCCGTTGCATGGGAAATTCGTAATCTGGGATGACGATGACGTAGTTGTCACAAGTCTAAACTGGGCATCAGCATCGACGGACGACTCCTTCCCTGCTGGTGAGGTTGGCGTCCACATCCGATCCCCAGGTATCGCTCGGAGAATGTGCGCGCAGTTGGCTTCCGTGTTCCCAGAGCTTTCCAAATAGTTATTCTGCTACCGATGACCTGGTTCGACCCTATGCGCGACGTCTCCCTGCCGCGCATCAGGGGGTGCAAGAGTGAATCGGCGCGTCACGAAGCCAGTTGCGGGCTGAGAGAGAGTCTCTCTGGAGATGGCAAGACGAATAAGGCCGGAAGTAAGGGTGCTCCGAAGCATCACGCCAGGAACTGCGTCACTCACTCACTCTAGAGATCTTCTGTCGAGAGGCATTTGGCAGTTTGCCGCTCGCCGTTCCTTGCTTTTCGGTAGGTGATGGTGTGTCGGCTAGGACGGCCACTCCAAGCAGGCGACGAGCCTGTTGATGGTTAGCCAGCTCACGTCGACAACGCTGAAACCAACTCTCGAAGGCATTCAGCTCGGCCGTGATACTGCGGTCGAGTTGATGGAACTCGACACGGTTGGTCGTCTCGCGAAAGGCGTGGCCCCAGCCGCGGATCTGGTCATCAAGAAGAGATAGAGTCTGGACGTAGCGGCGCTCACGTGTCCGCCTGTCCAAGGCGTCATTCCGCATATCCTGCTTTGCCTTCCTGATCGTGTCCGTCACCATTTTCAGTAAGCTTGCTTTGGCATCCCTGGATGGCGCAACACGTTGGGCACTTATGGCGTAGGAAAGGAAATCGAAGCCAGCATTGGTTGTCCCGTGTGCAGCTTTCTTCGGATCAACGACTTCAAAAGGGTTGCGAGCTGAAAGGCCGTAGTCAGCAAGCAGCCTCAGGCCTTCTTCGAACCTCTGCCGCGCTTGACGCTGGCTGGACGCCAATACGACAAAGTCGTCAATGTACCGAATGGTGGTCAAGCCGGGACCGTTCATCTGTCGGTCGAAGTCGTGCAGCAGCAGATTGCCGCACCAAGCGGATAGAGAGGAGCCTTGGGGCACGCCGACAGTGTCGCCCGGGAAATAATACCGCCAACCACGGTCTCGCAGTTCAAGCTCGTTGACGAGATCTGTGCGGAGCGCTGCACCGAGCATGTCTGCAAAGGCAGGATCGCCTGTCTCTCGCAAAACACGTTTTACGATAGGTTGCCGTGGCACCCTCGTGAAGAAATCGCTGATGTCGGAGCGAACGAAGTAGGTAGCCCCGAGGCGGATTGCATCCCGAATCATTCGCACAGCGTCAGGCGGGCCTCGATCAGGAATGCCACCAACGCTCGTGGCATTCTCGACCAACTTAGGGAGGTCTCCCAGGCGTTCGCGTATCTGAGGCTCTCGTGATTGGAGCAGGTCCAGGATTGCTCGTTGTACTACTCGGTTGCGCAGTGGAGCCACGACGATGCCACGTCGTTTGTCGGATCCTGGAGCCTTCCGCTTGGCGTAGCCATATTGGAACTCGAAGACTGCTTGGCCAGACCGGAGATCGGCCTGCAGTTTACGCAAGAAGCCTGGAAGGTCATTGCGGACCTTATCCAACTGCGCCTTTACATCGGGGCTGCCGGACGTCTTCGCGCTCGCCTCAACTGCCTGCCAAGCACCAAGTAGTGCACGAGTGGTCCTGAGATATCGCAGCAGGGGCAAGGGCGGCCTTTGGCCGCCCTTCCGCTGTGCTTCGACGAGTCCCACCATCACGCCATAACCCGCCCCAGTCGCAGTAGTCGGGAGTCCCCGGAGGCGATCGCCGGGCCGAAGCCCGCTGCTGCGCCGATCCGCACCACAACGGCGGGGCCGCCATGGCGTCCGGCTCGCTGGATTGCCGCGTCGGTTGACGCGGGCCAGCCGAAACCGGCTTGGTCCGTGGCCGCGAAGATCGCGAAGATCAGCGCGGCCAAGCGCGCCACGAAGGCGCGAGGCTTGGGAGAAGGTCGGGACATCTTTGCAGGCTCCACCCTAATGGGTTTTTGCCAAAGTCAAGCCCCTTCGCCGCTCCACCCCGCCCAGGCCCAGAAGAATGTGGATCGGCTGCCTGGTGGCCCCCAATCGTGAGGGTGGCAACAGCCGTGGCCCACAAGGCCTGGGGTCGGGTGTCCCCGGAGGCGATCGCCGGGCCGAAGCCCGCCGCTGCGCCGATCCGCACCACAACGGCGGGGCCGCCATGGCATCCGGCTCGCTGGGTTGCCGCGTCGATTGACGCGCACACGCGAATCGGAAGAACGAAGGGAATATAGCAGCGTTGCAGTTACGTTTCTATCCAGTTGTTCCTGGAGGGATCCGCATTTTCTACCTCTACCTGAAATCCCTCGTCGGCACCTTGATCCCCGACCTCTGCCGCAGATCCGGAATGTAGATGTCCCGCACCCGGTGCGCCGCCGGGTCCGCCACATCACCCCGGCCGCCCTCCCGCTGCGCGACGCCCTGCAGCATGCCGGTAAGGTCTTCCACCTCCTTGACGATGATGTGGATGACCTCGCCCTCGCGCTGCACGCGGCCGCGGATGCCCATCATGCCTGCCGACAGGATCACCCGGCGCCGCTCCTCGAACAGCGACGGCCAGACGATCAGGTTGGCGACGCCGGTCTCGTCCTCAACGGTGATGAACATGACGCCCTTGGCTGAACCCGGCTTCTGCCGCACCAGCACCATGCCCGCGAGTTGGATGCGCTTGTAGTCGCGGGTCGTGGTCAGGTCGCCGCAGGTGACCATGCCCATGGCCGCGAGATCCCGCCGCAGGAAGCTCAGCGGATGCCGCCGCAGGCTGAGGCCGGTGCTGCGGTAGTCTTCGACTACCTGCTGGCCCTCGCGCAGGGCGGCCAGGGCGACCGGCGCCTCGACGATCTCGGGTTCCGGCATGCCGCCCCTGTCTGCCGCCGCGAACAGCGGCAGCGCCGCGTCGGCCAGTCCGCGCACCTCCCACAACGCCCGGCGCCGGTCCAGGCCTAGGCCGCCGAAGCCGTCCGCCTCCGTCAGCCGCTCCACCGCCGTGGGCGGGATGCCCGCGCGGCGCCAGACCTCCTCGATGCTGCGGTACGGCTCGGCGCCGCGATGCGCCACCAGCCGGGCGGCATCGGCGTTGTTCAGCCCCTTCACCATCCGCAGGCCCAGCCTCACCGCCAGCCGTGAACTCTTGTCCCCCTCCAGCGTGCAGTCCCAGCGCGAGGCGTTGATGCAGACGGGCCGGACCTCGACGCCGTGCTCGCGGGCGTCCCGCACCACCTGGGCGGGCGCGTAGAAACCCATCGGCTGGCTGTTCAGCAGGGCGGCGCAGAACACCTCGGGGTGGCGGCACTTCACCCAGGCGCTGGCATAGGCGATCAGGGCGAAGGAGGCGGCGTGGCTCTCAGGGAAGCCG
The DNA here is from genome assembly GCF_058833935.1 of Roseomonas sp. TS2. Taxonomy (NCBI): domain Bacteria; kingdom Pseudomonadati; phylum Pseudomonadota; class Alphaproteobacteria; order Acetobacterales; family Roseomonadaceae; genus Roseomonas; species Roseomonas sp. TS2. Next base: position 20,436 of record NZ_JCACVY010000002.1, read on the forward strand.
TAGGAGCCGAAGCCTTCCAACTGACCGAAAGTGCGCTCGGCGAAGTCCTGCGTGTAGCCGCGCGCCACCATGCCGTTGACCAGCTTGTCCCGGAACACCGACACGCCGCCGGTGAACTTGAAGGTAGCCATGGAGCGCCGGAGCTGATCCGCCTCGGTCGCTGTGAACCCGGCGCAGTGGATGGCGACCTGCATCGCCTGCTCCTGGAACAGCGGCACGCCCAGCGTCTTGCCCAGGACCCTCCTGAGCTCCGGCTTGGGGTAACTGACCGGCTCCAGCCCCTCCCGGCGCCGCAGGTAAGGGTGCACCATGTCGCCCTGTATGGGCCCGGGGCGGACGATCGCGACCTGGATGACCAGGTCGTAGAAGGTGGTCGGCTTCATGCGCGGCAGCATCGCCATCTGCGCCCGGCTCTCGATCTGGAAGGTGCCCAGCGTGTCGGCACGCCGGATCATGGCGTAGGTGGCCGGGTCCTCGGCCGGAACCGAGGCCATGTCGAGACCGAGGCCGCGGTGCTCCTCGATGAGCTCGAAGGCGCGGCGCAGGCAGCCCAGCATGCCGAGGCCGAGCACGTCGACCTTCATGAAGCCGAGCTCGTCGATGTCGTCCTTGTCCCACTCCACCACCTGCCGCCCGGCCAAGGCGGCGGGGGCGATGGGGACCAGGTCGTCCAGCCGGTCCCGCGTCAGCACGAAGCCGCCGGGATGGGTGCCGAGCTGGCGGGGGAAGCCGATCAGCTCGCGCGCCAGCTCCAGGGTCAGGCGCAGGCGCCGGTCGGCCAGGTTGAGGTTGAGTTCGGCGGCGTGCTCCGGCTGCACGCCCTCTTCGGACCAGCCCCAGACCTGCGAGGACAGGGCGCCGGTGACGTCCTCCGTCAGGCCCATGACCTTGCCGACGTCGCGCACGGCGCCACGGGCGCGGAAGCGCATCACGGTGGCACAGAGCGCCGCCCGCTCGCGGCCGTAGCGATCGTAGATCCACTGGATGACCTCCTCGCGCCGCTCGCCCTCGAAGTCGACGTCGATATCCGGCGGCTCCCGGCGCTCGGCGGAGATGAAGCGCTCGAACAGCAGGCCGGAGCGGACCGGGTCGATGGAGGTGATGCCGAGCACGTAGCAGACCGCCGAGTTGGCCGCGCTGCCGCGCCCCTGGCACAGGATACCGATGCTGCGGGCGTGGCGGACGATGCTGTGCACGGTGAGGAAGTAGGGCGCGTAGCCGAGGCCGCCGATCAGCCCCAGTTCGTGCCGGATCTGCGCCGCCACATCGTCCGGCAAGCCATCCGGATAGCGGCGCGGCGCCACCTCCTGGACCAAGTCCTCCAGCGCCTGCTGCGGCGTGATGGAAGGATCGTCCACCTCGTCCGGGTACTGGTAGCGCAGCTCGTCCAAGGAGAAGCGGCAGCGCTCCAAGATCTCTAGCGAGCGGGCCAGCGCCTCGGGGTGGCGGCGGAACAGGCGCGCCATCTCCTTGGGCTCGCGCAGGTGCCGGTCCACCGAGCGCTCGCGGCGGAACCCGGCAGCCTCGACGGTGCAGCCTTCGCGGATGCAGGTGACGACGTCCTGAAGGATTCGCCGGTCCGGGTGGTGGTAGAGCACGTCGCCGGTGACGACGCCGCGCACCCCCGCCGCCTGCGCCATGTCCTCCAGCAGGCGCAGCCGCACCGCGTCGCCCGGGCGCCGCAGCAGTGTCAGCGCCAAGTAGGCGCGGTCGCCGAAGGTGGTGCGGTGCCGATGCAGGACAGGCGGCAAATCCTGGTCCGTCATCCCCGGCACAAGGACAGCGATGAAGCCGTCCGCGTGCGCGGCTAGGTCCCGCCAGCCCAACTCGCAGCGACCGGCGCCGCCGCGTGCCTTGCCCAGGGACAGCAGGCGGCAGAGGCGGGCGTAGGATTCACGGTCGGTGGGGTAGACCAGCACCGGCGGGCTGTCCGTCATGTCCAGGCGGCAGCCCACCACCAGCCGTACGCCACTTTCCTTGGCGTAGCGGTGGCAGGCGACGATGCCCGCCAGGCTGTTGCGGTCGGTGATACCGAGGGCGGGAGCGCCCAGGGCGGCGGCCTGGGCAAAGAGTTCCCGGGGGTGGCTGGCGCCGCGCAGAAAGGAATAGTTGGTGGTGACCTGCAGCTCGGCGTAGGGCGCCGTCACCGCCGGTGGTGCGGCGTGGTGGACGGCGCCGCCGCCTCCGGCTTGCGCATCAGCACGTAGCCGCAGCGTTCCAGATGCCGCACCAAGCGCTCAGCGGTGATGCGGGCCATGGCCTCATCGGCGTGGTGCACGCGCTTGCGGCCGTCGAACCGCAGCGCGTAGGACAAGGAATCCGCGATCTCGTCGGCCGAGGCGGGGGCGAGGGGTGGTTGGTCGGCCATGGCCAGAAATCCTTGTCAGAAGATGCCGTGCAGGAACCAGGACAGGTCGCCCGTGGCAGGGTCGGCGCCGTCGCCGCGCCGGAACAGCCAGAAGCGGTTGCCGTCCTCGTCCTCCACGGCCCAGTAGTCACGCACCGCGGCGACTTCACCGGTGCGGCGCCACCACTCGCCCGCGATGCGCTCGGGCCCGTCGGCGCGCCGCACGCGATGGCGGACGCGGCGCCAAGTGAACATGGCGGGTGGATGATCCGGCAGCGCGGACAGCGCCTCGACCGGCTGCGGTGGGTGCAGCAGCCGCACCGGGCGGCGCAGATCCTTGGGCCAGACGGCCGCCGCATCAGCCGCCATGGGGAAGCCTACCGCGATGGCACGCTCGGGCACGTCGCTCTCGCGCGGCAGCATGCTGAAGACGCGGTCCTCGCCGAAGCGGCTGGCCAGCCGGTCCACCAGCGGCGCCAAGTCGACTTCCTGGTCGTCCTCCCCGTACAGGGAGGAGCGCACCTGGGTCGGCAGGATCGGTTCGGCCAGGGTAACCACCAGCCGCATGGCCGAGACACCGAATCCCGGTTCGACGGTGTCCAGCCTTTCCTTGAGCAGGCGCCCGAGGTGGTGCGCATCGCGGGTCGGCCGCGCGGTGCCGATCTGCACGACCTGCACGGCGTCGTCGACGCGTTCGAAGAGCAGGTCCAGTTGCCGGGCGCCCAGGCCGCTGGCCTCCAACTGGCCGCAGACCGGTGCGACGAGGCGCTCCACCGCGATGGCCAGCGCTGTCGCGGTCAGCAGCGGCTCCAGAAAGGAAACGGCGTGCCGCGCAGCGTCCGGCGGCAGCACCGGCGTGATCGGCTCGTCCTCGCGGCCGAGCGCCTGATCCAGTCGCCGCAGCAGGTCGCCGCCGAACCGGCGGGCGAGCGGTCCCCGTGGCTTTGAAAGGATTTGGCCGACCAAGTCGATGCCGAGGCGCCGCAGCGCCGCCTCTGTTCCGGCATCGACGCGCAGGGCGGCGACCGGCAGCAGTGCCAGGGCGTCCACCTGCCCGCCGGGCACGATGACCGTGGTGGGCTGGGTGCTGTAGCGGGCGATGGCCCAGGCGGCGCCGGGCGTGTCGGCGACGGCCACACGAGCGGCGATCCCAGCCCGCTCCAGGCGCATGACGATGGCGGTCAGCAGGCTGTCCTCGCCGCCGTGCAGGTGAGCGCAGCCGGTGGCGTCGATCCAGAGGCCGTCCGGCGCCGCTGCCGAGGTCAGTGGTGACCAGCGCAGGCACCAGGCTGCCATCTCGCGCAAAGCGGCATCGTCGCCCTCCGGGTCGGCCTCGGCCACCTCCAGCCCAGGCACCATCGCCTGGGCGTGGCTCACCGCCATGCCGGGACGCAGGCCCAGCGCCAGCGCCGCCCGATTGGCAGCGGCAATGACCTGCCGGTTGCCGTCATGCATGCGGGTCACCAGCGGCGCCTCAAGCGGCGGCGGCCCGACCGGAGGCCGCACGCCTGCGGAAGCGGCTTGGCGCCGCAGCCGGTCGGTGGGCCAGGTCGGCAGGAAGAGCGAGATGACCCTGCGCATCGCAGGCCTCCAGTATCCATGAGCCGGGCACACCGCCGCGGCACCGCATCAAGTCGAGTTGCCACCGCGCCCGGCCCAGCCCGGGTGTGTCGGGCGCGTGGGCCAGAGGTGGTGGCGAGGGCAGGCAGGCGACCTTCCAGCGCGTCACAGCCGCCGTCGGCTCGGACAGCAGCAGGTCGTTCAGCTTGGGGCCGCGGCGGATCAGGAAGGCCATGGCGCCGGATGCCTCCGCCGCGAGTTGCAGCCGCCGCGACGCGGTCAGGCTCAGGCGACCCGAGTATTCCCCAACCACCCCGGCCAGACCCTGGTGTCGCAGGCCTTCCTCCATGGCCAGCAGCACCGAGCGGCCTGCCTCAACATGCACGACTCGCGATGCCGCAAGGCCGACGCCAGCCAAGCCAGGAGCGAAGAGGTCGAATTGCTCAGACGCCCACAGCACCGGGCCACCGGCGCGCGCTAGGATGCCCGCCACCAGCAGGGCGGCCGCCGAGGCGTGCTCCACGTTGGCGCCCGCACCCGCGACCTCGTGCAAGGCACCGCGCGCCAAGCCACCATGCGGCAGCCCGCCGTCCAGGGCCGGGATGCCGAACGGCAGCACGGGACGTGTCTGCCCCTCGCTGTGGCCCTCGATCCGGGCCACCTGCTCCCGCAGTCCATCCAGCAGTGCTGATTTGCTTAAAGCCGCCATGACTCCCTCTACCTTGGAGGAAGAACATAAAGCGAACTAAAAAGTTTTGGAAAGCCACGTTTTAGGTTAAGGGATAGCTTCAGGGCTGAGCTGGTAGGGAGAGATCATGCTGTTCAGGCAGGCACTTAGCATGCTGACGCCCTCACGCGCGGACGACGTCTGCTCGTCTGCTCGGTATCGTTGCTCACGCACTTTCGGGTCGACAAGGCCGCGCGAATCGTACTCTTTTTGTTCTCGTAACCACGTCCCGCTTCTGGAGGCCCAGCTATGGTCGACCAACCGCCACCTCTCCTGGATCCTGTCAGCGCACATCGCGTGAAGCAGGTGCTGTCGCAAGCACTCCGTGGCGGGTGCACGGTACGTGAGGCCAAGGGAGAGGCGCGAGGTTACCTGAAGGCGATCAGCCCGGCGCTGCCGCAGACGCATGTCGCGGAAGCCATCGACGAGCTGCTCGCTGAACTAGATCCCTTGCTGGGTGACCTGATCCACTGTGAGCCGGACGCGCGGGCCGAATTGGCAGGGCAGCTTCGATTGGACTTCTAGGCAGAGACCTGCTCGCAATGGCGGACACCGAAGAAGATGAATGCTCAAGCGAGAGGGAGGGTGAGGGATTAAACAGCGTGTCGCTGCCTGTTCTGCTGCGCGGCAACGATAAGGATTCTACATGCTATCCAAACGATAGTAACTTCCGTTCTGGTATCAGAGTGAAGAGTAGGTTCTTGCGTGCTCGTTAGAGACCGGGCCGTAGCAGACCCACCCCCTGCGCCTAACACTACTATCAAAACGATAGTAAGTTACGTTTTGATATTACCATGAAAGCGGGTTCTCGGTGGAGGCAGGGTCCTGACAGGGCAACCTCTCCTGCATCCCGACACTACTATCAAAAAGAAAGTAAGTTCCTCTTCGATAGTGGCATTATGCTACTGCATGATCGTTGAAGACGGAGCCGAAAGGGGGCGACCTCTTCCCCTAGCATCCTCATTCCTACCGCCGGATCGTGATCCAATCGCCGCAGGGACGCTTATAATTTAGTAGAGAACGGAAACTAACTTTCCAAAGGGAAGTAACTTTCCTGCGGGAAGTTGTGGTATGGCCGTTCTACAGAGGTGTCCTAGGATCGTGAGGTTCGACCATGCAGACCTTTCTAGAGCACGACACTCGTAACACGACCGGTCCAGCTCACGCTTTGCTAAGTGCACTCGCGAATAAGTGGGCCGTCCTTGTCTTGGCCAGCATGAGCTCGGGAAAGACACGCTTCAGCGGAATGCAGAAAGACGTGGCCACTATCTCGCCGAAGACACTTACCCAAGTGCTCCGAAATCTTGAGCAGCAGGGAATCATTCAGCGCACTGCAACGCTCACTGTACCTGTGACGGTGGAGTACAGTGTCACTAAGAAGGGTCACGAGTTTCGGAAGATCTGCTGCAGGCTGGAGCAGCTTATCGAGCAGATCACGGAAGATGAATTGGAGAGAGCACGAGACCTTGCTGCGTCACCGTCAGTGGGTGGTGAGGCGGCGCTTATCTCATCATCCTCGAAAAGTGGTGGCCCAAAGAGGACCAGGAGGACCCTGTAACTGCAACATCAGCGCCAATCCTCGATGCTTTGCTGGTTGAGCGATGGCGCTCTCGAGGAAAATGCCGCTAGATCGATAGCCTCTGCTGCTGGGCCGCCATAATGCTGACTTTTCGAAGCCGGACTTGGAGCTGCGTTTCGTACCCGGTGCTCCTCATCGGCATAGCGGCCGCTTCCTCGCCTGCACTAGCCGCTACGACCAGCTGCCCGGAGCACTTCGCCTCCGGGAAGGCGCCGGACATCGTCCGCCCTGCCCTCGCCGCGCAGGTTAGCGCGCTGTGCTTCGAGGGTTACGCCGTGCTGCACAGCGGTGTCTCCCGCACGCCGCTGGCCGTGGCCGAGCACCTGACCCGCGCCCGCATGGCGGCGGCACGCGAGACCCAGCGCGAGGGCAACTTCCATGAAGAGCAGCAGCTTCCGCCCGACGAGCGGGCGCGGCTGGCCGATTACGCCCGCTCCGGGTTCGACCGCGGCCACATGGCGCCTGCGGGCGACATGGGCACGGCGACGTCGATGGCTGAGAGCTTCTCACTGGCCAATATGGTGCCGCAGAACCCCGGCTCGAACCGCTGCCTATGGGAGGGCATTGAATCCACGGTCCGGCGCCTGGCCGCGGACGCCAGTGACGTCTACGTGGTCACCGGCCCGGTCTTCGCGGGAGACACCCTGCAGCGCCTCAACGACCGTGTGCTGGTGCCGACCTCCCTCTACAAGGCGGTCTACGTCCCCAGGCGCGGGGCGGCCGCCTACGTCGTCGAGAACGCGCCGGGCATGGCCTGGCGGGCCGTCTCCATGTCCGAGTTGCGCGAGATCACTGGGATCGAGGTGTTCCCCGGCGTGGCCGCCGCAACCCGTGACCGGCTCCTCCCGCTGCCGGAGCCGCAGCCGAACAACGTCCGCGGCGCCTGCGAGCGGCAGGACGAGGTCGCGAGCGGTGGACCGGGAAGCGGCACGCAAGCCCGCCGGACCAATCCGACGGCGCCTGCCTCCCCCGCCTCGCCTGCTCAACAAGCCCAGTCGTCTGGCTGGAGTAGGAACACCCTCATCGTCTGCAGCGTTTTTGCGGTGGTGATGGTCGTCCTGCTTGTCCGGGTGCTGGGACGACGCTGAAGGAGCACTTGCATGCCCAAGAGAAACGACAGCGCCGGTGCCGCGAAAGCGGTGACGATCTCTCCCTTCGCTGACGAGGCCGCCTCGACATCCATCGGCGAGCTCACCGTCGAGAACCGGCTGGACCGGGTGTCGCTGTACGGCTCGCTCGACCTCACGCGCGATCGGCAGGGCTTAGAGAACGCCCGGTGCCTCAGGGAACTACTAGAGGCGGTCGTGCAGGTACTCGAGGGCGAAGGAGACCGGCTAACGGACAAGGATCAGAGTAAGCCGAACGTGACCCGGGTTCCGAACCCATTCGGTGACGCTCAAACCTAAACATCAACCGCCCTGACACTTCCGCTCGGCGCCCAAAGCAGCCGATTTTCCGGTGCCACCAACTTCCCCAAACCGGACATAGCTCACTGCCAGCCAATGACAGAACTGGGTTCGGCTGGGCTACTGAGCCACCTTGATGCATCGCCCTCCAAGGTATAGTTTGCCGACATGTCGAAGGAACCTGCCCTCCGCGCTTTGGCCCGTCCCTCCCCGGACTTCACGGACAGGGCTTACTGGGCCGGAACCATCAAGATGGCGCTCAGCCGGTTCTTCGTCCTCCAGGTGCTGCACGACGGACCGGCGCACGGCTACGACATCGCGCGCGCCGTGGAGCGGACCACCAACGGCTGCTGCTCCCCGTCCGAGGGCGCCCTCTACCCGACGCTGCGCGAGTTCGAGCAGGGCGGCTACGTGACCTCGGAAGCCGAGGTCGTCTCTGGCCGCGGGCGCAAGGTCTACACCCTGACTGACAAGGGCCGAGACGCCTTCAAGGTCGGCCTGGGAGCCTGGATGGACGCCACGGCCACCCTGACCGAGACCGACCGTGCCGCCACGGCCCGCGCCAAGGCCAAGGGCACCTGTCGATGCTGACCTTTGGCTTATCCGAATGCATCGCCCAACGAGGCATATCCAAGGAGAACGTCAGATGACCTCCTGCTGTTCCGGCACGCCTCGCCCAGAGAACAGGGCCGATGCGGTCCCCGCCGCTCCCGGATCGCTGCCCGTTGCCATCATCGGCGGAGGACCAGTCGGTCTCGCCGCCGCGGCCCACCTGCTGGAACGCGGGCTGGAGCCGGTCATCCTGGAGGCCGGTCTCACGGTCGGTACGGCGCCGCTCGCCTGGGGCCACGTCCCCATGTTCTCCCCCTGGCGCTACAATATCGACTGGGCGGCCCAGGCCCTGCTGGAGCGGCACGGTTGGACGGCACCGGACCCCGACGGCTTCCCGACGGGTCGTGAGCTCGTCCACCGCTACCTGGCACCGCTGGCCGGGCTCCCGGACATCGCCAGCCGCCTGCGCCTGAACACGCGCGTCACCGGCATCGCGCGCCAGCGCACGGGCAAGGTCCGCGATGCCGGACGCGGGGAGCAACCCTTCGAGATCAGGTTCCAGGCCAATGGTGATGAGGGCCGCCTCCTCACCCGCGCCGTCATCGTGGCCACCGGCACCTGGGGCAACCCAGGCCCGGCCGGTGCCTCCGGCCTGCCCGCCATCGGCGAGCGGGACGCCGTTGACCGCATCCGCCACGGCATGCCCGACGTCCTCGGCGCCGAGCGCGGTCGCTACACGGGCAAGCGTATCCTTGTGGTCGGCTCCGGCCACTCCGCCGTCGGCACCCTCATCGACCTCGCCAGCCTCGCCGAGCACGCGCCGGGCACCAGTGTCCTGTGGGCGGCCCGCAGAGCGGACCTGACGCGGGCCTACGGCGGCGGCGCGGCCGACCAGCTGCCGGAGCGCGGCGCCCTAGGGCAACGGCTGCGGCACCTCGTCGAGACCGGTGCCGTCGAGTTGCTCGCACCGTTCCATGTGGACGAGATCCGCCGGACCGGCACTGGCTCCCTACAGGTGCTCAGCGTCGAGGGCCGGTCGGCGGAGGCCGACCAGATGGTGGTCGCCACCGGGCTGCGGCCCGACCTCGGAATCCTTGGTGAGGTTCGCCTGGACCTGGATCCGGCGCTGGAATGCCCCCGCGTGCTTGCCCCCCTTATCGATCCCAACCTTCACTCCTGCGGCACCGTCCGGCCTCACGGCGCCCTTGAACTCCAGCAGCCAGACAGCGGGCTCTTCCTGGCGGGCATGGCCTCCTACGGCCGCGCGCCGACTTTCCTGCTGGCCACCGGTTATGAGCAGGTGCGCTCCATCGCCGCCTTTCTGGCGGGCGACATCGAGGCCGCGCGCCGGGTTGAGCTCGACCTGCCGCAGACCGGCGTGTGCAGCAGCAGCCGGGTACTGCCTGCGGACGCTGACGCGGCTTCCTCGTGCTGCACGCTCAAGACGCCTCAGGGCGCCTGCTGCGCGCCCAAGCCCGAGCTGGCGGAGGACGCCCCATGCTGCGGCACCGCTGACCAGAAGGTGCCCGTCCCGGCAGAGCCTGCCGAATGAGCCAGGTTGCCATCCCAGCCGAGGCTGGCTCCACAGGTCCGGCGACCAGCCGTTCCCGGCTGACCGTTGTATCCGCTATCGGTGTTGCCCAGATCCTGGCCTGGGGCTCGTCCTACTACCTGCTGGCCGTGCTCGCCGGACCGATCGCCTCTGACACGGGATGGCCGCTCACCTGGATCATGGGCGCCCTGTCCATCGGCATGCTGGTGTCCGGCTTGGCCTCCCCGCGCATCGGCCACCTGATTGACCGGCGTGGCGGCCGCCCGGTGCTGGCAGCCAGCGCTGTCTTGCTCTCCGCTGGCTTGCTGCTTCTCGGTTTGGCACCGAGCCTGCCGGTCTTCGTACTGGCCTGGGTGGTCCTTGGGCTGGCCATGGGTGCCGGGCTGTACGACCCGGCTTTCTCGACCCTGGGGCGGCTCTACGGTGAACAGGCACGCTCGGCCATCACCCACGTCACCTTGTTCGGTGGCTTCGCCAGCACGGTCTGCTGGCCGCTCAGCGCCTTCCTGGTTGACCACCTGGGCTGGCGCGGCGCCTGCCTGACCTACGCCGTCATCCATCTCGCGGTGGTGCTGCCGCTCTACCTCTTCGGGGTTCCGCGCGAAACCGCCAAGCCCGCCACGGCTCCTGTGGCCGCCAAAACGGCTATGGGGCCGGGCCACGTGCAGGCGGGCCAGCGCTACGCGTTCGTCGTGCTGGCGGCGGGCTTCACCCTGGCGGCGGTCATCATGACCGTCATCTCCGTCCACCTCCTGACCCTGCTCCAGTCGGAGGGGCTGGCGTTGGCGGCGGCCGTTGCCCTGGGCACGCTGATCGGCCCGGCGCAGGTCGGCGCCCGCGTGCTGGAGATGCTCTTCGGCAAGAAGGCGCATCCGATCTGGAGCCTGGTCGCCTCGGCGGTGCTGGTGGCGGCTGGCCTGGGCATGCTGGTGGGCGCGCCGGGCGTCGTGGCGGCGGGCATCGTCATGTACGGCATGGGCAGTGGCATCCGCTCCATCGCCCGAGGGACGGTGCCGTTGGCCCTGTTCGGCAAGGAAGGCTATGCCGTCCTGATGGGGAAGATCGCGATGCCGACCCTGATCGCGCAGGCCGCCTCGCCCTTCCTGGGCGCCTGGCTGCTGGACAGCTTTGGCACCCGGGTGACGCTGGCCGCCTTGTGCGGGGCCGCGGTGCTGAACATCCTGATGGTGCTGGCGCTGTTGCCGGTGGCGCTCAAGCAATCGCTGCCCGGCTCCAGTCCGCACCCTGAAAGCGGCTGAACTTCCAAGGCCAAACAAGACCGTTGGGCAGACCAGCCGCAGCGCTTACCCACCGCGCTCCGCCAGAAAGCGCTCGAACGCGGCGAGGGTAGCGGCGCTGACATGGTGCTCGATGCCCTCGGCATCCGCTTCGGCTGTGGCTTTGTCGAGGCCGTGCGCCAGCAGGAAACGCACCACCAGTGCATGCCGCCGCCGCGCCGCCTCGGCCATGGCACGACCCGCCTCCGTCAGGAACAGGCCACGATAAGGGCGGCTGTCGACGAGGCCATCCCGCTGAAGCCGTCCGATCGCCGCCGTGGCCGTCGCGTGGCACACACCAAGGCGATGAGCGACGTCAACCGCCCGAGCCTCGCCGTCCTCATCAAGCAGGTCAGCGATCAGTTCGACGTAGTCTTCGGTCAACGCCGTGCGGTCTGCCGCGCGCTGGAGAGCAAAGCCCGCGGCTTGAGCGTCCACAGGAGGCAGGCGGCGGGAAGGGGTTGATCCGGTCGGCATCACGACATTGTAGCTATCTTCCAGGATCCTTGCGACGTTCTAACGAAAAGATGTAGCCTTGGCTGGAATTTGGAGGCCCTGCATGACGCCGCCGCCGTCATCCTCCCATGCAGCGACAGCGGCTGGTCCAAATCCGGCCCCGCTCCCGCTCGCTGGCTCAACGAGTCTTCCCGAGGTTCACCGCACCGTTGCCGTACCCTCCGCAGCAGGCTGGCTGCGGAAGCTGATGGCTTTCATCGGCCCGGGCTATCTCGTGGCAGTGGGCTACATGGACCCTGGTAACTGGGCCACCGCACTCGCCGGTGGGTCCGCCTTCGGATACACACTTCTCGCGGTGGCGCTGACCTCGTCACTCATGGCGATCCTCCTGCAGGCTCTCTGTGCCCGCGTTGGCATCGCCACTGGCCGTGACCTGGCGCAACTCTGCCGAGAGCGTTTCCCGCGAGCCGCCGCCTACCCGCTCTGGCTACTGGCCGAAATCGCGATCTGCGCCACCGATCTCGCGGAGCTCATCGGCACTGCCATTGCACTCCAGTTGCTGTTCGGCATCCCCCTCATCATCGGCGTGCTGCTCACGGCCCTTGACGCTTTCCTGATCCTTTGGCTCCAGAACAAGGGAATCCGCTGGCTCGAGGCGCTCATCTTCGGCTTCATCGTGCTGATCTTCGGCTGCTTCGCGGCCCAGATCGCGCTGGCCGATCCGGACTGGGGTGCCGTCCTGCGAGGCTACCTTCCGTCCGCCTCCATCATCACGAACGAGACGCAGCTTTACATTGCCATGGGCATCCTCGGCGCGACCTTAATGCCCCACAACCTTTACCTGCATACGGCGGTGATCCAGTCGCGGGCCTATGGCTTCGACGAGGCCGAAAAGCGCGAGGCCATCCGCTTCGCCAGCATCGACAGCACTGTTGCCCTCTCTCTCGCCCTCCTGGTCAACTCAGCCATCCTGATCACCGCGGCGGCAGTGTTCCATGCGGGCGGCCGGTCCGACGTGGCGGAGATCCAGGAGGCGCATCAACTGCTGGCGCCGATGGTGGGAGCAGGAGCCGCCGCGACGCTCTTCGCCATCGCGCTGCTCCTGTGTGGATTGAACGCGACGGTCACCGCCACGCTCTCCGGCCAGGTCGTGATGGAGGGCTTTCTGCGCTTCCGGCTTCCTCCGGTGCTAAGGCGTCTCGTCACTCGCCTCGTCGCCATCATTCCGGCCGTCGTGGTCACTTGGTGGTATGGGGCGAGCGGCACGGCCCAACTGCTGATCCTCTCGCAGGTTGTCCTTTCGCTACAGCTACCCTTCGCCGTCATCCCCCTGATGCTCTTCGCGGGCGACCGCAACCGGCTTGGGAACCTCGCCGCCCCGTTGTGGCAGATCACCCTTGGCTGGGCATCGGCAGCCATCATCGTCGCGCTGAACATGAAGCTGCTGTTTGACTTCGTGCTTGGTGATTGAGGGCGATGCCCGGCTCAGCGAGGGGACGGGCGTCCAGGAAGGCTGAAGCAGCCGCTGCGAGGCCGCTCCGTCGTTACACCCGCGCCATCGAGGGAGGGGAGGAGGGCAGCGGGACCACCCGGCTTCCCCAATGCCCGGCCTAAGGCTGAACCGACCGCCCGTCTTCCTATCTCGTCGCGTCGATTTCGCTCAGGATGAGTTCGTAAAGTTGCCGGGGGCCGAAGGAGAGAAGCGGGCGCGTGTTCACAAAGAACGTCGGCGTCTGGCGGACCTGCAAAGCCTGGAGGTCGGCCGTGTCGGTCTGGAGCACGCGGTCGATCTGCGGCCGCCGAGCGTCCTGTCTGGCCCGGTCAAGATCCAGGCCCGCGATGCCTGCCATCCTCCAGGCATTCTCCAGGTTGGGCGCGCCATGGACGGCCCACTCAGGCTGCCTCGCGAACAGCGCGTCGAGTACCGCCTCGAAGCGCCCCTGGAGCCGGGCCGCCTCCAGGATCCGAACCGCCTCGTCCGAACCCTGGTGGAACGGCGCGTAACGCAGCGCCAGCCGCACCTCGTCCGGGTGGCGGGCCAGGATCTGCCCAAGGACCGGGTGGAAGGCGCGGCATGCCTCGCAGGACGGGTCGAAGAACTCGACGACGGTGACGCGCGCATCGGCCTTGCCGATAACGGGCGAGTGCGGCCGGACGTAATTGTCGTCCTGCCCGGTGGTCGCCGGGCCTGCCACGTCTCCCTGCGGATACAGCCAAGCGGCAACGCCGAAGCCCGCAACGGCCAAGGCGCCGGTGCCAATGGTGAGGGCGCGCCGGTTCATGCTTCCCGCCCTCCCCGGGCGACCACGAGCAACAAGAGCAGGACGGCCGTGAAGGCCAGCAACGACAGCACCGGCAGCGGCGCCCAGCCGAGCAGGGACATGCCCTCGCCGGAGCAGGACGGGCCAGAAGCGGTGCAGGGCTGGATGGCCTCAGACACGACGCCGAAAAAGAGCAGCGTATGCCATCCGGCCACCAGCCAGCCGATGGCGGCCAGTGGCACGGCGTAGCGCCAGATGCCCGCGTCGGAGCGATAGCAGGCCACAGCCAGCAGGATGGCGAGCGGGAACATGAAGGCCCGCTGATGCCAGCACAGCGAGCAGGGTGTCTGGCCGATCACTTCGCCGATGTAGAGAGCGCCCAGACTTGCGACGAGCGCCACTATCCAGGCGGCGAAGAGCGCGGGCCAGGGTGTCGCACCCGCCGCGGTCTGGCGCTGAGGCACCGTGCTGGTGGCCTTCATGGCTGCGCTCCGAAACGGGCGCATGGGAAGCGTTGAACGAGAATGGGATTGGTGAGCCCGGGCCGCATGTTCGTCCTCCTCCTTCGGCCTTAGTGGTGCATGCCGCCGTGTCCGGCGGCAGGCTCCCGCATCCCAACGGTGACCGGCACCGCGAGGGACTCGCCGCTGTCCAACCGCAGCGTCAGGGTGAAGCTCTGCCCGGCCTTGAGATCCGAACGGGGCTTCATCAGCATCAGGTGCAGGCCGCTCGGCTGGAAATGGACAGTGCCGCCCGGCGGCACGGCAACGCCATCCGGCCGCGGGCGCATGCGCGCCACGTTGTTGTCGACAACGCTCTCGTGGATCTCGACGCCCTCGGCGACGGGGGTGCTGCCACCCGTCACACGGACCGGCTCGCTCCCCTCGTTGCGCAGCGTCACATAGACGACCGCGGTGCCGATCCGTGCCAGCGCGGGCCGGGACCAGGCCCGCTCGGCCAGCACCTTCGCCGGGCCCTGCGCCTGGCTGCGGCGCCCGAATGCGAAGGGCATCGCGGCCAGGAGAACGCGGCGCCTCACGACGAGGATCCCGCCGCACGGCCGGAACCCTGCGCCGTGTCCCGCAACGCCAGGCGGACCTTGGAAATGGCCGTGGTGGACGGCTCGTGGGTGTCCAGGAAGCCGCGCAGCGTCCCCTCCGGCCCCAGCAGGTAGATGGAGGCCGAATGCTCCATCACATAGGCGTCACCCCCGGTCGGCACCTTGCCGTAGTGGGTGCGGAACGCCTTGGCGGCCTGTGCAACCTCCGTCTCCGTGCCGGTCAGCCCGATCAGTGCCGGGTGGAAGTTCGCCACGTAACCAGCCAGGAGCTCGGGTGTGTCGCGGCCGGAGTCGACACTGATGAACAGGGGACGCACCTTCGCGGCCTCGTCACCCAGGCCATCCATGACCTCGGCGATGTAGCCGAGACCTGTCGGGCAGACGTCGGGGCAGTGCGTGAAGCCGAAGAACACCAAACGCACGGTCCCGGCGAACGACGCGTCGGTGACCCGGCGGCCGGTGTGGTCGGTCAGGGCGAAGGGCGAGCCGATCGGCTGCTGCATCGGGCTGGAGCGCTGTGGCGCCGAACCTTGCAGGCGCCGCAGCATCCATTCCGACAATCCCCAGCCAAGAACGCCACCGGCTGGAATGCCGATGCCAAGGCTGACCAATAGCGCTCTGCGCTTCATCTCACTGTCCTTCCGTTCTGGGGAGCGACGGCGCGCGCAGCGCCAAGGAGCTCCATGCTGCCGCTGCGGGCCGGGCGGCTTCGTGTCCGGTCCGGGTCAGCCATGGACCGGGCCGTCCCTGTAGCGGTGGCGCAGCAGGCGCAGGGCGTTCAGCGTCACGAGCACCGTGGCGCCGGTGTCGGCCAGCACGGCGGGCCACAGCCCGGTGACGCCGACCACCGTGGTCACCAGGAACACCGCCTTCAGCCCGAGCGCGATGGCAACGTTCTGGTGGATGTTGGTCAGCGTGGCGCGGGACAGGCCGACCAACGCCGCCACGTCCAGCATGCGGCTGTTCAGGAGCGCGGCGTCGGCCGTCTCCAAGGCCACGTCGGTGCCGCCGCCCATGGCGATGCCGACCGAGGCAGCCGCCAATGCAGGCGCATCGTTGATGCCGTCGCCGACCATGGCCACCGGCGCCCGCGCCTCCATCGCGCCGATCTCGCGCAGCTTGTCCTCCGGCAACAACCCGGCCTTCACCTCCAGACCGAGCGCTTCAGCGATGGCCCTGCCGGTGCGAGGGTTGTCGCCGGTCAGCATCACCGGCTGCACGCCCATCCCACGCAGCGCCCGCACTCCGGCGGCGGCGTCCTCGCGCGGCTCGTCGCGCACGGCGATGAGTCCTTGGTGGGTGCCTCCGGCGGTGACGACCACGACAGTCTTTCCTTGCGCCTCCCAATCGGCGGCGGCCGCTTCCGCCTCAGGTGGCAGAGGCGCCTGCGCCACCGCGTAGCCAGGCGAGCCGACCGTGACCCGCTTGCCGGTCACCAGCGCCTCGGCGGCCTTGCCGGGGATGGCGCGGGCCTCGCGGGCCGGGCGCAGCGGGATCCTCTCGGTCTCGGCCCGCTTCAGGATGGCCTGGGCCAGGGGGTGGCTGGAGCCATTCTCCACGGCGGCAGCCAGGCCCAACAGCGTGCGCTCGTTGCCCGTAAACGGCAGCAGGTCGGTCACCTGCGGGCGCCCCTCGGTCAGGGTGCCGGTCTTGTCGAACGCGATGGTGCGGACGCGGCCGATCGCCTCCAACGCCGCCCCGCCCTTGACCAGCAGGCCGCGCCGCGTGCCCGCCGCCAGGCCGGAGGCAATCGCTGCCGGGGTCGAGAGCACCAGGGCGCAGGGACAGGCGACCAGCAGCAGCGCCAGGCCACGGTAGACCCAGGTGGACCACTCGCCGCCGAAAAGGAGTGGCGGCACCGCCACGACCAGGGCGGCGGCCGCAACAGCGGCGGGGGTGTAGAGGGCCGAGAAGCGCTCGATGAAGCGCGCGGTCGGCGCCTTGGCCTCCTGCGCTTCCTCCACCAGCCTGATGATGCGGGCGATGGTATTGTCGGCGGCCGGGCGGGTGACGCGGATCTGGAGCGCGCCGGTGGCGTTGATGCTGCCCGCGAAGACCGAGGCACCCTCGGCTTTCGGAACCGGCACGGATTCTCCGGTGACCGGGCTCTCGTCGACCTCGGACTCGCCTTCGGTCACCTCGCCATCGGCCGAGACCCGGTCTCCGGGCCGGACCAGCACGATGTCGCCCACGGCGAGGCTGGCGGCCGGTACCTGGCGGGCCTCGCCGTTCTCGATGCGCAAGGCCGTGCGCGGCACCAGCGCCGTCAGGGCCGCGATGCCCGCGCGAGCGCGTCCGGCCGCGACGCCCTCCAGCACCTCGCCCACGGTGAACAGGAAGACCACCATCGCCGCCTCGGAGGTGGCGCCGATCAGGATGGCGCCGACCGTCGCGACGGTCATCAGCATCTCGATGCTGAAGGGCGAGCCAGCGCGCGCGCCCGCGATGGCCTTGCGGCCGAAGAACCAGAGACCGAGCAGGGCGGGCGGCAGGTAGGGCCACGCTCCGGCCTGCGGCACCACCTCCGAGACGACATAGGCCAGCGCCATGAGGGTGCCGATGACGATGGCCAGCCGCACCTTGCGGTCCCGCAGCCAGACGCGCCACGCAGGTTGGGGCGGCCCTGCCTCGGGCTCAGCCAGGGCGGCCAGAATGCGGGGCCCCTCAACCGGCTCCACGCCGAAGCCGAGCTTGCGGATCCGCTCCTCGACCACGGCACGCGGTGTCCGGCTCTCGTCCAGTCGGAGCGCCAGAACCTCGGTCTGGAAGTTCAGGCGGATGCTGCCAGCGCCTTCCAGGCGGCTGACGGCCGTCTCGACCTTCCCGGCACAGGAAGGGCAGTCCATGCCCTGGATATGGTAGCGCAGGCTGACCTCGCCCCGCTCCAGTTCCGCCGTCTCGCTGCCCGCCACTGCTCTGCCCTTTCCCTTCTTAGGGACGTGCCCGTCTTGTGGCGGGTCACCCAGGCTCCCTAGATAGACCCTGTAGTGACTACAGGGTCAATGCCATGCCTTCCGAGAAGCCGTTCAACATCGGGGCGTTGGCCCGAGCCACCGGCACCAAGGTCGAAACCGTCCGCTGGTACGAGAAGGTCGGCCTGCTGCCCCCGCCCGCGCGGAGCTCCGGGAACTACCGGACCTACGGCGAAGCACACCTCGGCCGCCTCAGCTTCATCCGGCGGGCACGCGAACTCGGTTTCTCGCTGGAGCAGATTCGCACCCTACTGGGGCTCGTCGGCCAGCCAGACCTATCCTGCGAGGCGGTTGACGCGATCGCCCGCGAGCATCTGGCCGAGGTCGAGCGCAAGATCGCGGACTTGCAGGCGCTGCGCCGCGAACTGGATTCCCTTATTGGCCAATGCGGCTGCGGCACCGTGTCCGAGTGCCGGATCGTCGAGGCCCTGGCGCCGACGCCGGACGCGCTTGTCGCTGCGGCCGGAGGCTAGGGCATGACCTGACTGCGTCGGGAGGGAAGAGCCGGAGCGCCAAACATGCGCACGGTGCCAGAATCCTGTGGACAGGTGTCCAGCGCCTACCACCGAGGGTCGGTGAACCCTTGACCTTCCAGCGGGGACAGGATGCAGGTTCATCCAGGCACAGTGATGGAGAGTGGTTTGGCGGCTACACGGATCGGCGCTGACGGCGTGAACTGGATAGGGGTGGCGACCCTCTACCGGCGGGAGGTCCAGCGGTTTCTCGCCGTCGCCGCCCAGACCGTCGGCGGGCCAGTGGTGAGCACGCTGCTCTTCCTGGCCGTCTTCGGTGTGGCACTCGGACGCCATGCACCAGCGCCGGGCGGCGTTCCTTACCTGGTCTTCGTCGCCCCGGGTCTTGTCATGATGGCGGTCTTGCAGAATGCCTTCGCCAACACCTCGTCGTCTCTCCTCGTCGCCAAGGTCCAAGGCAACATCGTCGACCTCCTGCTGGCGCCTCTCGGGCCGGGGGAGTTCCTGGCGGGCATGGTGCTTGGCGGTGTCACACGGGGCATCCTGGTGGGCGCGCTGACCGCCGTAGCGGCCTCGCTCTTCGTGCCCCTGCCGCTTGCGAATCCCGCCCTCTGCCTGTTCTACGCCGTCGGCGGCTCCCTGCTGTTCGCACTGCTGGGCGTCATGGGTGGGTTATGGGCCCAGAAGATGGACCACCAGGCCGCCGTGACGAACTTCGTCATCGCGCCGCTGACGCTGCTGTCCGGCACCTTCTATGCCGTCAGCAGCCTGTCCGAGCCATTCCGCTCCATCGCCTACGCGGATCCCGTCTTCTACATCGTGGACGGCTTCCGGCACGGCATCACGGGCCACTCGGAAGCACCACCACTTGCCGGAATCCTCGTGGTGCTCGTCGCCAACGGCCTGCTCGGCGTCCTGTGCCACCGGCTGCTCGCGTCGGGCTGGCGGCTGCGCCAGTGACCCAGCCGACATCCAGCACCGGTCCGGCGATGACTCACCGCGACCAGCTCGCAGCGGCCATCGAGGTCGAGGGCCTCGAGAAGGTCTATCCTGGCGCAGGCGGCCGGGCCGCCAAGCACGCCCTCAAGGGAGTGAGCCTGGCCATCCCGCGGGGCAGCATCTTTGGCCTGCTCGGGCCAAATGGCGCCGGGAAGTCGACCCTCATCAACATCCTGGCCGGACTGGTGCGGAAGTCGGGCGGAACGGCGCGGGTATGGGGCATCGACATCGACAAGGCACCCCGAGCAACACGGGCCGCAATCGGCGTGGTGCCACAGGAACTCACCCTGGATCCGTACTTCCCCGCCCGGGCAGCCCTCGAACTCCAGGCCGGGCTGTTCGGTATCCCGAAGGCTGCCCGACGCACGGACGAACTCCTCGAGGTGCTGGGGCTGGCGGACAAGGCCACAGCTCCCGCGCGAAGCCTTTCCGGGGGCATGCGGCGGCGGCTCATGGTGGGCAAGGCACTCGTCCACAACCCACCTGTCCTCGTGCTCGATGAACCCACGGCGGGCGTGGACGTCGCCCTGCGCCAGCAGCTTTGGGACTACGTCCGGCTCCTCAACCGTCAGGGCACCACTATCCTGCTAACAACGCACTACCTCCAGGAAGCCGAGGCGCTGTGCGACCAGATTGCCGTTCTGGCGGAAGGCGGGATCGTCGCCCATGACACCACGGACGCCCTCTTTCGGCGAGTGGAGGACCAGGAACTCGTCGTCGATATCTTGTCGCCGATCAGCGCAATCCCGGATGTGCTTCGTGCCTTCAGTCCTGTGCTGGCCATGCCAACCAAGCTGGTGTTCCGCTATGGGCAGGCGAGTGGCAATGTTGATGAAATGCTCGCCGCCATCCGTGCCGCAGGCCTGCGCATAGCCAGCGTGACCACCAAGCAGCCGGACCTGGAGGACGTCTTCCTCCAACTCGTGCAAGGCCCCGCCAGCAACGGCGAGGGCCTGACTGGCTAAACCGTTCCCCCAGATCAGGTGCTCTCAATCCAGCCCGAGGAACCTCTCCGTGCCTGACCCGAACACATCCACTCCTGCCAGACAGCCATCGGCAGTGACCATCCGGCCTTGCACGGAGGCCGACATGGACGCGGTCGCCGCCATCTACCGGCACCACGTCCTGCACGGCACCGCCACCTTCGAGACGGAGCCCCCGACGGCCGAAGAGATGCGGCAGCGCCGAGCCGCCACGACCGAGCGCGGGCTGCCCTATCTGGTGGCCGAGGGCACCGATGGCCGCGTGCTGGGTTATGCCTACGCGGGCGCCTACCGGCCTCGGCCTGCCTACCGCAACACGCTGGAGAACTCGGTCTACATCAGCGAGGAGGCCCGCGGCCACGGCATCGGCCGCCGCCTGCTCGAGGCCCTCATCCAGGAATGCGCCACCCTCGGCTACCGCCAGATGGTGGCGGTGATCGGCGACAGCGCGAACGAGGCGTCGATCCGGCTGCACGGGGCACTCGGCTTCGAGCATATCGGCATCCTGCGGTCGGCCGGACGCAAGCATGGGCGCTGGCTCGACACCGTGCTGATGCAGTTGGCGCTGGGTGACGGCGACCGCACCGATCCGCTGGTCGGGTAGGCGCTCCTCAGCTGACGGCGCCGGAGAGCTTGGCCAAGTCGGCCTTGGCCTGCTTCTCCGCCCGCTCCTTGCGCTCGCTGTAGCGGTCGGTCAGGTGGCTGGAGATGTGGCGCGTCAGCAGGGTGAACTTCACCAGCTCCTCCATCACGTCCACGACGCGGTCGTAGAGCGGCCCAGGCAGCATCCGGCCCGCCTCGTCGAACTGCTCGTACGCCTTGGGCACCGAGGACTGGTTCGGGATGGTGACCATCCGCATCCAGCGGCCGAGCAGGCGCAGCGTGTTGACGCTGTTGAAGCTCTGGCTGCCGCCGGAGACCTGCATCACGGCCAGCGTGCGTCCCTGGGTCGGCCGGACACCGCGGCTTTCCAGCGGCAGCCAATCAATCTGGTTCTTCAGGATGCCCGTGACGGCGCCGTGCCGCTCCGGGCTGCACCAGACCTGCGCCTCAGACCACAGCGAGAGTTCCCGGAGTTCCACCACCTTGGGGTGGTCGGCGGGCACGCTGTCGACCACAGGCAGGTCACGGGGGTCGAAGACCCGCGTCTCGGCGCCGAGGCGGCGCAGGATGCGCTCGGCCTCCAGTGTCAGGAACCGACTGTAGGACCGCTCTCGCAGCGAGCCGTAGAGCAGCAGGATGCGCGGCGGATGCTTGCTGGCGCCGGGGATGCCGAGGCGGGCGAAGTCCGCCATCTGGAGATGGTCGTCAGCAACGTTGGGCAGCGAGAGGTCGAGGTCGGAGCTCATCGGGATCTCCTCGTGGTCAGGACAGGTGGGTAGCGCGAGCGGTCGTATCGCTCACGGCTGCCCCACCACCGGCAGCCAGAGCGCCAGGGCGGCCAGCACGGCCAGCAGCACCGGCGGCGTGATGACGAGGCCGACCTTCATGTACTGCCCCCAGGTGATGGTGGTGCCCTTGCGCGCCAGCACGTGCAGCCAGAGCAGTGTCGCCAGGCTACCGATGGGGGTGAACTTGGGGCCGAGGTCGCAGCCGATGACGTTGGCGTAGACCATGGCCTCGCGGATGGCGGGCGGGATGCCCTGGGCCTGCTCGATGGCCAGGGCGCCCACCAGCACGCCGGGCATGTTGTTCATCACCGAGGAGATCAGCGCGGCGCCGACGCCGGTGCCGATGGTCGCCGCCCACAGGCCGTGCCCGGCCAGCCACTCCAGCGCGTCCGCGAGGTGGTCCGTCAGCCCGGCATTCCGCAGGCTGTAGACCACCAGGTACATGCCGAGCGAGAAGACCACGATCTGCCACGGCGCCTCGCCCATCACCTTGCGGATGGACACCACGGCGCCGTTGCCGCCCCGGTGCCAGCGCCCGGCCAGCACCAGCAGCACCAGGGCGGCGGCACCCGTCACTATGGCAACCGGCACCCCGAGCGGCGCCAGGACGAAGTAGGCCAGCAGCAGCAAGGCCAGCAGCGGGAAGGCCGCCCGAAAGACGAGGTGGTCGCGGATGGCAGCACCTGGCCGCTCCAACTGTTCCAGCGCATAGGTGGCGGGCACCTGGCGGCCGTAATAGGCCCAAAGCACGCCGAGCGTCGCCGCCAACGCCACCAGGTTCACCGGCAGCATGACGGCGGCGTAGCGGCCGAACTCGATACCGAAGTAATTGGCCGAGACGATGTTGACGAGGTTCGAGATGACCAGCGGCAGGCTGGTGGTGTCGGCCACGAAGCCACAGGCGACGATGAAGGCCAGGGTGGCGCCCGCCGAGAAGTTCAGCCTGAGCAGGATGGCCATGACGATGGGCGTCAGCAGCAGCGCCGCGCCGTCATTGGCGAAGAAGGCGGCGATGACCGCGCCCAGCACCACGACGAGCGGGAACAGCCGCCGTCCGTTGCCGCCGCCCCAGCGCGCCACGTGCAGCGCGGCCCACTGGAAGAACCCGGCCTCGTCCAGCAGCAGCGAGATGATGATGAGCGCCACGAAGGTGAAGGTGGCGTCCCAGACGATGTCCCAGACCACCGGCACGTCGGCCCAGCCGATGACGCCGGTCGCCAGGGCCAGCGCGGCGCCGCCCATGGCGGACCAGCCGATGCCGAGGCCGCGCGGCTGCCAGATGACCAGGACGAGGGTGAGGACGAAGATGGCCAGGGCCAGCATACAGGCGGGTTCTCTTGGCGGCAGGGCGCGCCGGACCGTCCGCTGCCCAGGAAGGTCAGCGGTGCAGTACGTCGTCATCAGGGGGGAGAAGGCGCGGACGCCCGGATCAGATCAGGCGGCGGCCCTGCTCATCGACGACCTTCTCGCCGTCTTCCTTGGCGTAGGCGCCCTGCTGCGGGTTCGGCAGGATGTCCAGCACCACCTCGGATGGCCTGCACAGCTTCACGCCGAGCGGCGTCACCACGATGGGCCGGTTGATGAGGATAGGATGCGCCATCATGGCATCGAGCAACTGGTCGTCGGTAAGAGACGGGTCGCCAAGGCCAAGCTCCTCGTAGGGTGTGCCCTTCTGACGCAAGGCATCACGCACGGAGATGCCCATGCGTTGGATGAGGCTCTTGAGCTCGTCCCGCGTCGGCGGCGTCTTCAGGTACTCGACAACCTGCGGTTCTTCGCCGCTGTTGCGGATCAGGGCCAGAGTATTGCGGGACGTCCCGCAGGCCGGGTTGTGATAGATGGTCACGTCGCTCATGGGGCAGCCTTTTCGGGCGGGCAGCAGGGAAGCAGGTCGGCGATCAGCGGCTGGCACAGGTCGGCGCGGCCGCCGCAGCAATCCTTGACCAGGAACAGCATCATCTCGCGCAGGCGTTCGACATCGGCCCGGTAGACGATGGAGCGGCTGAGGCGCTCGGAGCGAAGGAGCCCGGCCCGCGTCAGGATCGCCAGATGCGTCGACATGGTGTTCTGGGGAACGTCGAGTTGCCGGGCGACCTCACCGGCGGGCAGGCCCTCGGGCTCATGCCGGACGAGCAGTCGGAACGTCTCCAGCCGGGTGGGCTGTGACAGTGCACCTAAGCAAGCCAGGGCGTCATCCAATTCCATATATCGAGTATTGTCGATAGATAGTGGATGTCAAGGCTGCTTCGCGCCCATCCCGGTCATCCGGAGGATGCAATCGGCTTCCTCGAAGGGACGTAGAAACTCTCCGTAAGCGGGCTCGCAGGCAATAAGCGGCACCCGTGCGCCGTATTCCCGCCGTTGTGCGGCATCCCTGCGCGCCCGACCTCAGGGCCTCGGCCACCTGTGGTGGAGGTCGTCGATGACGAAGGCATGCCGGTGCCTGTGGCCCGCCGCGTGCGCAACGTGGGGGTGGTCGGCGGGCAGGTCCCCGTGCACGTGCTCGATGTCCTCCTCGTCCCGGCGGGGCCAGACCATCGCGGCGGTCAGGATCCCGAGGGCGACGATCAGCGCCATGACTTCCAACGTCGCGTCCGTGCTGAAGGCGGCGCCCAGCCACCCGGCCAGCGGATAGGTCAGCAGCCAGCAGGCGTGCGACAGGGCGAACTGCGCCGCGAACACGGCGGGACGGTCCCTGGGATGGGCGGACCGACGCAGCAGGCGGCCCGACGGCGTCAGCACCATGCCGTTGCCGAGGCCCAGCACGAACCACACCGGCAGCAGCGCGCTCCAGCCCGGCACCAGGGGGGCGACGACCATGCCGAAGCACAGCAGTGCCGCGCCGCCCAGCATGGCCGTGCGGTCCGAAAGGTTCTCCAGCAGCTTCGGCAGCAGCAGCGCGCTCAGCATCGACCCGAAGCCGTAGGCAGCCAGGGTCCAGGCCACCTCACGGTCGCCCAGGCCGAAGTTCCCCTTCACCAGCACCACGGTGTTGACGATGACCATGGCGCCCGCCGCCGCCACGGCCAGGTTGAAGGCCAGCAGCCCCCGCAGGCGCGGTGTCGCCAGATAGATGCGCGTGCCGCGCGTCGTGCGCTCGTAGACGCCGCCCCGACGGCGCTCGGGCGGCTTCGGCGAAGGCAGCGCCAGCGTCACCACCAAAGCCGCGGACGCCAGGAAGCCCAGCGCCGTGCCGCCGAACAGCCAGTTGAAGCTGATGACGGTCAGCAGCGCCGCCGCCAGCATGGGGCTCAGCAGGCTCTCGAGGTCATAGGCGAGGCGCGAGAGCGACAGCGCCCGCGTGTATTCCCCCTCGTCCGGCAGCACGTCCGGGATGGTGGCCTGGAAGGTCGGCGTGAAGGCGGCCGAGCAGGCTTGGAGCACGAAGATCAGCAGGTAGACCTGCCAGACCTGGGTCACGAAGGGCAGCAGCAGGGCGATCACGGCCCGCACCACATCCAGGGACACCAGCAGGGTTCACCGGGGCAGCAGGTGGGTGAAGGCGGAGGCCACCGGCGCCACGCCAACGTAGGCCACCATCTTGATGGCCAGGGCGGTGCCGAGCACCGCACCCGCCTGGTTTCCGGCCAACTGGAAGGCCAGCAAGCCGAGGGCCACCGTGGCCAGCCCGGTGCCGATCAGCGACAGCACCTGGGCCAGGAAGAGGCGCCGGTAGATGGGATGGGCGAGCGGGGCGAGCATGATCGGCGCCTCTCAGAGGTACTTGGCGATGGCCTTGAACTCGTCGATCGGCGCCCGCTGCGCTTTCGGCAGCGCGCCCACCGTGTGCTCCAGACAGTGGTCCAGGTGGTCCTGGATCAGGGTCTTCTTGGCCTGGATGATGGCCTTCTCGACGGCCTGCATCTGCTGGGCGATGTCGAGGCAGGGGCGGCCCTCCTCGATCATGCCGATGATGCTGCGCAGGTGCCCCTCCGCCCGCTTCAGCCGCTTGACGATCTCGGGATGCGTGGCGTGGACGTGGGGCTCTGCTTTCGACATGTTGAGTTCCTATCCCCCTGGAGGGGATATGGTCAACGTGCTATGGGCGCCCCCTGCGGTCGGGGGACCGCTTGGCTTTGGGGGATTTCGCGGGTGACCGTCGTCGCCACGTGCAGGGCTGTCTGGAGGCTGGCGATGGCCGTCGTCATCGTCATCGTCATCGTCATCGGGATGGCGAGCCCACTCTGGGACGGCGCGCGTCTGGCCGACGGCATGAGCGTCGGCGGGCTGGCCATGGCCGACCACGGCCACGTCCATGCCGCCGACCTGTACGGGACGCCCGGCGGCCACCAGCCCTCGGCCCTGGCGCCGGTCGGCACCGACCACGTCCACGAGGCGACCATCCCGACGTCCGGCGTGGTTCCCGCATCTGTGGAATGGCGACAACCGTGGGCGCCGCCGCCCAGCAACAGCCTCACCGCCGCTGGGGTGTCCCCGCACGACAGGCCGCCGCGCCGCGCAAGCTGAGCAGCCTCATCGCCGCCTCAGGGCGGCTGGACTTCTCCTGCTTTGGGCTTGAACCCGTGACCACATCCACGTCGGGAGCGACACTCCCGCGGCACCTGCTGTGTGCCGTCATCCTGGCCGCCGCGCTGCTGGCGGGCGGCGAGGCCGCCGCCCACGCCGTCTCCGACGGCGACCGCGGCTACATCCAGGAAATCACCGGGGTGAACATTATCCCGTTCGTCTACCTCGGCGCCAAGCACATGGTGACCGGGTACGACCACATCCTGTTCCTGCTCGGCGTCATCTTCTTTCTGTACCGGCTGAGGCACATCGGCATCTACGTCAGCCTCTTCGCGCTCGGCCACTCCACCACGATGCTGCTGGGCGTCTACTTCAACGTCGGCATCAACAGCTACATCATCGACGCCATCATCGGCCTGTCCGTCGTCTACAAGGCGCTGGACAACATGGGCGCCTTCCGCCGCTGGCTCGGCTTCCAGCCGAACACCAAGGCCGCCACGCTGGTCTTCGGCTTCTGCCACGGCTTCGGGCTATCGACAAAGATCATCGAGTACAACATCTCGCCTGACGGGCTGCTGCCGAACCTGCTGGCCTTCAACGTCGGCGTCGAGATCGGCCAGCTGCTGGCGCTCGGCGCCATCCTGATCGCCATGACCTACTGGCGCCGCACCCGCAGCTTCCAGCAGCACGCCTACTTCGCCAACGTCGTCCTGATGACCCTGGGCTTCATGCTCTTCGGCTACCAGGTCACCGGCTACTTCGTCGCCTGAGGAGGAGACACACCATGTACAACAACCAGATGCCCTCGCAGGACGATCTGCCTTCCTCGGAGCAACTTCGCCTGTCCACCATGCTGGCCGCCGGTGTCGCCGCCGTACTGCTGGTTTTCGTGGTGCTCCCGGCCGACTACGGCGTGGACCCGACGCGGGTTGGGCGGCTGCTCGGTCTGACCGAGATGGGCGAGATCAAGACGCAGTTGGCCGAGGAATCTGAAGCGGATGCCGCTGCGTCTTCGCCCGTCGCGGTGGGCCTGGCGGGCGTCGAGCAGCGCCTCGCCGCCATTGAGGCTCAGTTGGTCCGCCTCCAGCCGCTGGTGGCGCTGGCCACCCCGCCAGCCCGTACCCGATCCGCCCCAGAGGCCAACACTGCGCCAGCGGCGCAGCCCGCGCCGTCCACGGCCCCAGCGCCGCAGAGTTCGGCACAAGCACTGGCTTCCGCCGCACCCGCTACGGCACCGGCCGCTGCGGCACAGCAGATGCCGCCGGGCCAGCGCAGCGACGAGGTCGCCTTCTCGCTGCGTCCGAACCAGGGCCTCGAGGTGAAGATGCAGATGAAGGAGGGCGACCAGGTGAACTACGCCTGGAGCACGGAAGGCGGACCGGTCAACTTCGACACCCACGGCGAGCCGCCCAACGCCGCCCGCGGCTTCTACCACGGCTACAAGACCGGCCGCGGGGTGAACGGCGACGAGGGCTCGTTGCGGGCGGCCTTCGACGGCAGCCACGGCTGGTTCTGGCGCAACCGCACGGGCCGGGAGGTCACCATCACCCTGCGCACCACGGGCTACTACGCGAGCATCTCCCGCCCGTGAGGGAGGCTGCCGAGGCGGCTCCGTGGGTCCGATGATGGTGGACCTCGCCGCCGCCTATGGCGGGTTGTTCGTGGCGGCCCTGGCCGCCGCGACAATCCTGCCCATGCAGTCCGAGGCCGTGCTGGTCGGCCTGCTGCTGACCGGGAGCTACGAGCCGGGCCTGCTCCTGCTGGTGGCCAGCCTGGGCAACGTGCTGGGCTCGGTCATCAACTGGCTGCTGGGCCGCTCCGTCGAGCGCTTCCGCGACCGCCGCTGGTTCCCGGTGAAGCCGGATGCGCTGGCCTCGGCGCAGCGCTGGTACCAACGCTGGGGCCGCTGGTCATTGCTGCTCAGCTGGCTGCCGGTTGTCGGCGACCCCCTGACGGTGGTCGCCGGAGTGATGCGCGAGCCGTTCCCCGTGTTCCTGGCGCTGGTCACCTTGGCCAAGGTGGGTCGCTACCTGGCCCTGGCGGCGGTGACGCTGGGATGGTCCTGAGGGACGTCCATCCTAGTGAACCAGCGACTTGGCCATGCCGTGGGCTGTCTGCTGCCGCTCCGGATGTTCTTGACAGACCGCGGGCACCCTCAGCATCCTGCACCGCAAGGGGACATCCGCGATCACCCCGTGAGGCTTCGGCCGAAGCATCGCGTCCGGCACTCCACATCTATGGAGGGGACGCCCATGCCTGCGCCCGACACCATCACCACCACACAGCTCGCCCGGCTCGTCGGCCTGCCCGACGCCCCGGTCCTGCTCGATGTCCGAACCGAGGAGGACCACGCGGCGGACCCGCGCCTGCTCCCGGCCTCCTTCCGGCGCGACCACCGCGACGTGACCGCCTGGATGGCCGACCACGCCGGGCGGCACGTGGTGGTCGTCTGCCAACGCGGGCTCAAGCTCAGCCAGGGCGTCGCCGCCTGGCTGCGGCACGGCGGCGCCCGGGCCGAGGTGCTCGAGGGCGGCTTTGAGGCGTGGGCGGCCGAGGGCCACCTGCTGGTGTGCCCTGACCGGCTGCCTCCGCGCGACGCGCAGCGGCGCACCGTCTGGGTGACCCGCGCCCGGCCCAAGGTCGACCGTATCGCCTGCCCCTGGCTGATCCGGCGCTTCGTGGACCCGTCCGCCGTCTTCCTGTTCGTCGCGCCGTCCGAGGTCGGGGCCGTGGCCGAGCGCTTCGGCGCCGCGCCGTTCGACGTCGAGGGGGTGTTCTGGAGCCATCGCGGCGAGCACTGCACCTTCGACACCATGGTCCAGGAGTTCGGCTTGGCCTCGGAGCCGATGCTGCGGCTGGCTGAGATCGTCCGCGGCGCCGACACCGCCCGGCCCGACTTGGCGCCGCAGGCGGCGGGGCTGCTCGCGGCCTCCCTGGGCCTGTCGCGGATGCACCGCGACGACTTGGCCCAACTCGCGGCGGGCATGGACCTCTACGACGCCTTCTACCGCTGGAGCCGTGACGCCGTCATGGAGACGCACAACTGGCCTGCGGGGACGACAGGTGGCACAGGGAGAACGGAGTGATGAATGACGCCACCGACGAGAAGTTCCGTCCAGTCTTGGCGCCAGCGTCCGAAGACTACGCGAAGCTTCCTTCCTTTGCGGAGGCGTTCCGGATCTGGCTGAAGATCGGGCTGCTCTCCTTCGGCGGCCCGGCGGGACAGATCGCCCTGCTGCACCGGGAGGTGGTGGACGAGCGCCGCTGGGTCTCCGACGCGCGCTTCCTGCACGCGCTGAACTTCTGCACCCTGCTGCCCGGGCCGGAGGCGCAGCAACTCGCCACCTACCTTGGCTGGCTGCTGCACGGGGTGCGCGGCGGCGTCGCTGCTGGGATGCTGTTCGTGCTGCCGGGCATGGCCGTGATGCTCGGCCTCTCGATCCTCTACGCCACTGTGGGCGAGGTGCCCGCCGTCGCCGCGCTGTTCTTCGGCCTGAAGTGCGCCGTGCTGGTGCTGGTGGTCGAGGCGCTGCTGCGGGTCGCACGACGGGCCCTGAAAACCGCCAGCGCCTGGGCTTTGGCGGCAGCGGCCTTCGTGGCGCTCTATGTCTTCGGCGTGCCGTTCCCCGCCGTGGTGCTGGCGGCGGCGCTGACCGGCTACTTCGCGCCCGGAGCGTTCAAGGGCGGCAGCCACGGCGCGGCCAAGGAAGGTCCGCCTGCGCTGCTGGACGCGGTGCTGGCGGCGGATCCTGGCCGTCCCGCCCGGCTGGCGGCCAGCGCATGGCGTGCGGGCTGGGTGGCCGTGGCGCTGTGGCTGCTGCCAGTCGCCGTGCTCATGGCGACCGGGGCCGGGGTGTTCGCGGACGTCGCGTGGTTCTTCTCCAAGATGGCGGTGGTGACCGTGGGCGGCGCCTACGCCGTGCTGGCTTACGTCGCCCAGCAGGCGGTGGAAGGTTATGGCTGGCTGACCTCGGACCAGATGCTGGTCGGCCTCGGCCTTGCCGAAACCACGCCCGGGCCGCTCATCCTGGTGCTGCAGTTCGTCGGCTTCATGGCCGGGTTCGGCCAGGGTGGGCTGGCCTGGGGCATCATGGCCTCAGTGCTCACGGTCTGGATCACCTTCGCGCCCTGCTTCGCCTTCATCTTCCTCGGCGCGCCGTTCGTCGAGCGGCTGCACGCCAACCGCAAACTCACCGGCGCCATGGCTGCCGTCACCGCGGCCGTGGTGGGCGTGATCGCCAACCTGGCGCTCTGGTTCGGGCTGCGGGTGCTGTTCGCCGACGTCCGGCAGGTGGAGTTCGGGCCTGCGGCGCTGGACCTGCCGCTGCCGGGAAGCCTGGATCCGCTTGCGCTGGGCCTCGCCGCGCTCGCCGCCGCCTGCCTGTTCGGCTTCAAGCTGGGCCTGCTGAAGACCCTCGGCATCACCGCGACTGTCGGGCTGGTGGCGAGGCTCGCCATCGGCTGAGGCCCAGGGCCTCTCGGTCCGAACAAAGAAGAGAGATGGCCATGGCACACGGTACCCTCCGGTCAGCCCTCGCCGGACTGGCCTCGCACGATCGCCCCGCTGGGTAGGTGGCGGTCATGCGATCTCATCCCCCGTTGCTGGGCAGGCGACCCGTGCTCCTCGCCGCGGCTGGCTTGGCACCGGCGGCTCGCCCTGCTGCTGCCGAAGGCGAGCCGCGGCGCGTCGACTTCGAGGACGCGGCGGTCGGCACGGCGCCTCGGGGTTTCTCCTTCGCGCTCACCGGCGGAGGCGCCCCGGTTCGGTGGACCGTGCTGGGGGACCCGTCCTCCCCGGCCGGACCGAAGGTGCTGGCCGAAACCAGCAGGGACCGCACCGACAATCGGTTCCCGCTCGCCATCCTGGACGACGTGACGGCGCGCGACGTGGCCGTCTCCGTGCGCTTCCGGCCGGTCTCCGGCACCGTCGACCAGGCGGCCGGACTGGTGGTCCGCCTACGCGACGCGCGGAACTACTACGTCGCCCGGGCCAACGCGCTGGAGAACAACGTCCGCCTCTACCGCGTG
This sequence comes from Roseomonas sp. TS2, assembly GCF_058833935.1. Lineage (NCBI taxonomy): Bacteria > Pseudomonadati > Pseudomonadota > Alphaproteobacteria > Acetobacterales > Roseomonadaceae > Roseomonas > Roseomonas sp. TS2. The sequence goes on from NZ_JCACVY010000002.1 coordinate 51,526, forward strand.
GCGGACGGGCACCGCATCCAGTTCGCGGGCGTGGACACCCGGGTGCCGCGCGACCGCTGGCAGGCGCTCGGCCTGCGGATCAAAGGCGACCGGCTGGTGGTTTCGCTGGACGACCGCGAACTCTTCACCGCGATGGACAAGACCTTCGCGGAGGCGGGTCGGGTTGGGCTGTGGACCAAGGCCGACAGCGTGACCCACTTCGACGCCTTCGAAGTCCAGCCGCTGCGCTGACCGGCTCATGGCGCCTTGGCTGACCACGAGAGGAGTTCCGATGTCAGGAGCGGCAGGTTCGTCATCAGACGCAGGGGCGGCGGCCCGCGACGGGTTGATCTGCCGCGTCCTGGCCGCGCGCGGCTTGCGGGCGTTCGGCGACGGCTACGTCGCCATCCTGCTGCCGGTGCACCTCGGTCGGTTGGGTTACGGCCCGACCGAGGTCGGGTTGGTCGCCACCAGCACCCTCCTGGGGTCGGCGCTGCTGACGCTGGCCTTCGGCGCCGTCGGTCATCGCCTGCGCCTGCGCCAGGGACTGCTCGCCGCCGCCCTGCTGATGGCGGCGACCGGCCTTGGGTTCGGCGTCCTCCGCGACTTCTGGCCGCTGCTGCTCGTGGCCTTCGTCGGGACCATCAATCCCTCGGGTGGCGACGTCAGCGTCTTCCTGCCCATGGAGCACACCATCATCGCTCAGTCCGTGGAGGATCGGGAGCGCACGGATGTCTTCGCGCGCTACAGCTTCGTCGGGTCCATCGGGGCGGCAGTGGGAGCCTTGGCTATCGGCGCCCTCGACTGGCTCGAGCGGCTTCTGCCCGGCGTCGACGTGGGCGGTGCCCTGTTCCTGCTTTACGGTGCGATCGGCCTGGCCACCCTGCTGGTCTACACGGGCCTCCCGGAGGTGCGCTCCACCGAGGTTCCGCCGCGGGCGGCGCTGGGGCCATCGCGCAGGCGGGTCTACGGCCTCGCCGCGTTGTTCTCCGTGGACGCCTTCGGCGGCGGCTTCATCGTGAACTCACTGCTCGCCCTGTGGCTGTTCGAGCGCTTCGGCCTGTCCGTGGCGACGACGGGCGCGATCTTCTTCGTGACCGGCATCTGCTCTGCGCTGTCCTACTTTGTCGCCGCCCGGCTGGCGGAGCGTTTCGGGCTGATCAACACCATGGTGTTCACGCATCTGCCTTCCAGCGTCTTCCTGGTGCTGGCAGCCTTGGCGCCGACGCTCTCGGTCGCCGTCGTGCTGCTCGTACTCCGCAGCCTGCTGTCCCAGATGGACGTGCCGACCCGGTCCTCCTACGTCATGGCGGTCGTCGAACCGGCGGAGCGGCCTGCCGCGGCGAGTGTCACCGCCGTGCCGCGCAGCCTCGCGGCCTCGCTCTCACCGGCGCTGGCAGGATGGATGCTGGCCACGAGCCCGTTCGGGTGGCCCCTCGTCTGCGCGGGCACACTCAAGATCATCTACGACCTTGCCCTGTTGCGCAGCTTCCGCTCCGTCCGCCCACCGGAAGAAACAGAGTTGGACGGCAGGCCAGCCAATAAACGTGGCAAGGGTCCCGCGCCCGGCGAAAGGCGGTAAGGGGCGGAGGGAGTTGCCTCCTTCCGCCCTTCGCAGGAGGCCGCCGCTCAAGGCCGCTCGCAGCGGCGATGTCGTCCGTTCTTGAGCCGCAGCGATGGGGGGCGAACCGAAGTCCGCTCGTCCCTACAGGGTGCCGGGCGGCAGGGCCGACCAGCCGCTCCAGCCGATGTAGAGACCGACCAGCAGGATCAGCGCCGCCGAGACGTAGGGCGCCCGCCGGGCCACACGGTCGAACAGGCCGGACCAGCGGCGCTCGGCGTGGCGCATGCCGATGGCCGCCGCCACGCCGACCGAGACCATCACCACGGCAAGGCCGACCGAGAAGCACAGCACCAGGGTGGCGCCCAGGCTGAACTGCTGCAGCTGCAGGCAGAGCAGCAGGACGGTGATGGCCGCTGGGCAGGGAATAAGGCCGCCGGTCAGGCCGAAGAGCATGATCTGCCAGGTGGTCACAGAGCGGTTGGTGAAGCGGCGCCGGATATCCTCGGCATGCGCGCGCTCATGCGCGTCCTGGAAGCCGGGCGACGACACGTCCAGCCCTTCATGGCTGTGATCGTGGTCATGCCCGTGATCATGCTCTTGGAACGCGAGGTCGTATTCGTGGGCGTGCCCGCCATGGGCCAGACGCACCCGTGCCTCGAAGGCATGCGGCTCCGGGATTTCCTCGAGGGATTCGAGGTAGCCGCCGCGGTCGGCGAAGGCGAAGGCCTGCCGGGCGCCGTCCGGGCGGATGGTCTCCACCGTCACCTCGCGGGCCTTCCAGCCGTGGCCGCCCTCGAAGCGGACGCGCCAGCGGGGCGGCCCGCCGTCCTCGAACACCTCCAGCGCCATGACGCCGTGGCCGGTGTCGATGCGCCGGACCTCGTCGCCGCCGTGATGGTCGTGGTGATGGTCGTGGTGATGGTCGTGGTCCGGGTGCTGGTCGCGCCAGGTGCGCCACAGCATCCAGGCCGCGACGCCGACCACGATCACGGCCGAGGCAAGCTGGAAATAGGGCTCGGAGGTTTCGACATCGAAGCTGCTGGCATAGTGCAGGCCGACAAGGGCAACCGCCCAGACAACAAGCGTATGGGACAGCGCCGCCGAAAGGCCGAGCAGCACCGCCTGCGGCACGCTGCCCCGGATGGCCACGATGAAGGCGGCCATCATGGTCTTGGAATGCCCGGGCTCCAGCCCATGCAGGGCGCCGAGCAGGATGGCGGAGGGGATAAAGAGCCAGGCATGGGCCGCCCCCTGCTGGAGCAGCTCGGAAAAGGAGGTCACGGGCCGGTCGTCACTTCAGGTAGGTGCGGACGAGGTCGAGCAGTTGCTCGGCGGCGTCTTCGTTGAGGGCACCGGGGTGCTTCTCCGGGTCGACCAGGTGATGCAGGACGTGGTCCTCGACCACCTCGGCCATCAGCCCGGCCGTGGCACCGCGGACGGCCGCAATAAGCTGCATCACCCGCTCGCAGCCCGCCTCGCTGTCCAGGGCGCGCTCGATCGCCTCGACCTGGCCCTTGATGCGCCGCACCCGGCCGAGGAGCTTCTGTTTCTCGTGGATGGTGTGGGTCATGGTCACGGAATACGGTAGGGGGGTACCCTATTCAACATTGATTGTTCGACGGCTGGTATACCGGCCGCCGTGACCATCTCGGGACACAGTCCGCATCAAGCCCGACCTGTTGATTTATCTCGATTTTTCAGCGCCTACCGGAGGGGGGGGCGTAGGCAGCCGCTCAGACGCGCACCTCGCTCGCCAACGCGGCCTGAAATATCTTGTCATATTCGGGCAATCTTCGGCTCGCACTCGGCCGCCATCCTGACCCCCGTCACATCGAGCGTGGGCCTTGCCTTTCCCGCGCCTGCACAGACCGGGGAAGCCCAGAGATGCGCCTTGTCACCTCCGTCGCGGCCGCCGCCCTGGCCCTTCTCGCCGTCGCGGCCCAGACCCGGCCCGCCGCCGCAGACCAATCCTACCAGGAGTTCGGCACCCGCGGCCGCGCCGTGGACGCCAAGCGGACGGTCGACATCGTCATGCGCGACAACAGCTACCAGACGCAGCGCATCCAGGTCCGGGCCGGGGAGACCGTCCGCTTCCGGGTGCGCAATGCGGGCGAGCTCCTGCACGAGTTCAACATCGGCACCGCCGCCATGCACCGGCAGCACCAGCGCGAGATGCAGGCCATGTTCGACAGCGGCATGATGTCGGCGACCAGCAAGGACGCCATGGCTGGCATGGACCACTCCAACATGCCGGGCATGAACCATGGCGCCATGGGCCACGGCGGTATGAAGCACGGTGCCGCGACGATGAGCCACGACGACCCGAACGCCGTCTTGGTGAATCCCGGCAAGACCGAGGAGATGATCTTCAAGTTCACCAAGGCCACCGAACTCGAGTTCGCCTGCAACATCCCGGGCCACTACGAGTCCGGCATGGTGGGCAACGTCGTCTTCTCGCGCTGAGCGTCCAGCAGGGCCATGCCGCGCCGATCGCGGCCAAGGATCGAACGATGACCAACAACAAGCTGAGTAGGCGGCAGGCGCTGGGCCTCGGGGTCGCCGCCCTGGCGTTCCCGGCGGCGCCCGCCGCCCTGGCGCAGCCCGCCGTCGGGCGGGCGATGCCGCGCGAGTTCAACCTGAACCTGTCCCACGTCACGGCCAACATCACCGGGCGCCGCCGCCCGGCCATGGCCATCAACGGGCAGATCCCGGGTCCCGTCCTGCGCTTCCGCGAGGGCGAGGAGGTGGTGATCAACGTCACCAACCAACTGCGCGAGCACACCTCGATCCACTGGCACGGCCTGATCCTGCCGAGCAGCCAGGACGGCGTGCCGGGCATCAGCGACGGCTTCCAGGGCATCGATGCGGGAGGGACGCACCAGTACCGCTTCCCGCTCGTCCAGGCCGGGACCTACTGGTACCACAGCCATTCGGGCGTGCAGGAACAGTCCGGGATCTACGGCTCCATCGTTATCGATCCTGCGACGCCGCAGCCTTTCGGCTACGACCGCGATTACATCATCCAGTTGTCAGACTGGACGGATGAGACGCCGAGCCACGTTATCGCCAACCTGAAACGCGACCCCGGCTACTACAACTACAACAAGCGCACCCTGGCCAGCCTGATCGGGGAGCTCCGCCGGGCGCCGGATGGCGCCGCGCGCTCGGCCATCGTCTCCGACCGCATCATGTGGGGCGACATGCGGATGGACCCGACTGACATCGAGGATGTCGGCGGCTACACCTACCTAGTCAACGGCCACACCCCGGCACAGAACTTCACCGCGCCGTTCCGACCGGGCGAGACGGTGCGCCTGCGCTTCATCAACAGCGGCGCCATGACGCACTTCGACGTGCGCATCCCCGGTCTCGAGATGACCGTTATCCAGGCTCACGGCCTCAACGTGCGCCCCGTCACCGTGGACGAGTTCCGCATCGCCCCGGCCGAGACCTTCGACGTCCTGGTCCGCCCGCGCGACGGGCGCCAGTACCAGGTGCTGGCGGAATCGATGGGTCGCCAGGGCTTCGCGCAGTTCAGCTTGGCCACGCGGGAGGGCCTTCCCGCCCTGCCGCTGCCGCCGCACCGCCCGCGCCCCGTCCTGACTATGGCCGACATGGGCATGAACTACGGGCCGAGCGGCCTGGACCGCGGCACGCCGATGCCAGAGGTGGACGCTCCCGGCCACGTCGCGCCCATGGAGATGGGCGGCATGGGTGGGATGGACCACTCCGCGATGCAGATGCCCGCCGGAGGCTCCGCGGGCACGCAGGGCGGCTCCATGGGCGGCATGAACCATGGAGGCATGGCGGGCATGGACCATTCCGCCATGCAGATGCCCGCCGGTGGTTCCCAGGGCATGCAGCATGGCGCCATGGGCGGCATGAACCACGCAAACATGGCTGGCATGGACCACTCGTCCATGGCCGGGATGAACCATGGCGCATCGGGCGACATGGCAGGCATGGACCACAGCAGTATGCCTGGCATGAACTACGGTTCCGCGGGCGGCGCCGCGATGGGGGGCATGGACCACGGCGCCATGGCGATGCCGGATCCCCTGGTGAACGACGTCGGCGCCCCGCCGGGCGCCCGCGTCCTGTCCTACCGCGACCTCCGGGCCGCCAAGCCGCTCTACCCGGTCCGGGAGCCGACCCGGATCATCGAGATCCGGCTGACCGGCAACATGGAGCGGTACTTCTGGTCCATCAACGGCAACAGCTTCAGCCAGGCGCAGCCCATCCAGCTGCACCTCGGCGAGCGGGCGCGCTTCCGCTTCGTCAACGAGACCATGATGAACCACCCGATGCACCTGCACGGCATGTGGATGATGCCGCAGGTCGGCAACGGAGCCGAGAACCCCTTGCTGCACACGGTCAACATCAAACCCGGCTCGACGGTCGACGTGGACATCGAGGCCGATGCGCCCGGCGGCTGGGCCTTCCATTGCCACATGCTCTACCACATGGAGACCGGGATGATGCGCAAGGTGTCCGTGGTCGCATCGCGACAGTCGGCTTCGGCGCGGTGACCGCCATGAAGACCAAGAGCATCCTGACCGCCGCCGCTTCCCTGGCCGTCCTGGCCCTGGGCGCCTTCCAGGCCGCACCGGCATACGCCCAGGCGATGCAGCACAGCACTGAGCCGCCCTTCAGCCATGAGGTGTTCACCGGCGCGGTGCTGTTCGAGAAGCTCGAGTACGGCTGGGGGTTGGACGGCCCCAACATCGGTCGCTGGGACGGGCAGGCCTGGTACGGCGGCGACGTCAACCGCGTCTGGCTGAAGACCGAGGGCGAGACGGCGCGGAATGGGACGGTCGAAGACGCCGAGGTCCAGCTGCTCTACTCGCGCCTGATCGGTTACTACTGGGACTTCCAGGCCGGTGTCCGCTACGACATCCGCCCGCGTCCGGACCGCTTCTACGGCGTCATCGGCCTGCAGGGGCTGGCGCCCGGCATGTTCGAGGTGGACGTCCAGGGCTTCGTCAGCGAGAAGGGCGACCTGTCGGCGCGTGCCGAGGTGTCATACGACGCCTACATCACGCAGCGGTTGGTGCTTCAGCCCAACGTCGAGGTCAACCTTGCGCTTCAGAAGGTGCCCGAGCTTGGGGTCGGCAGCGGCTTCAACGACGTCGAGGCAGGTCTGCGGCTGCGCTACGAGTTCACCCGCGAGGTGTCGCCCTATATCGGCGTCTCCTACGAGCGGAAGCTCGGCGACACAGCGCGCTACGCCCGCAACGAGGGCGAGGACGTGGGCGGCTGGTCCTTCCTGACCGGCATCCGGCTGTTCTTCTGAGGCCGCCATGGTGCTCCGCACGGCCCCCATCGCGACGGTAACCTTCGGGCGCCCTGGCGTTTACCCCGTGCGGTGCACCTCCCACACTGGGCTGGGCATGGTGGCCCTAATCTGGTGGGAGAAGCCGACATGAACGAGTTCGCAGCGAAGGCTGCATGCGCCTCTGGCTCGGCTGAGAAGGCGTGGGCAAAGCTAGGTGTCGTCACCGGTGCCGCCGCTCGATCCTGATGCCGAGCGGGAGGCGCGTGCCGCCAACCCGCTGCCCCTCGAGGCCCACATCCTCGTCGTCGAGGACGACGGGGAGATGCGCACGCTCATCGCCAAGTTCCTGCGCCAGAACGGGTTCCGGGTGACGGGCGCGCGGAACGGTGCGGAGATGTGGGACACCATGGCGCTGTCGCCGGTGGACCTGGTGCTGCTCGACGTGATGTTGCCGGGCCAGTCCGGCCTCGACCTGTGCCGGACCATCCGCGCCAGGTCGGAGGTCCCGATCATCATGGTGACCGCCCGTGGCGAGGAGGCCGACCGGGTGGTGGGCCTGGAGCTCGGCGCCGACGACTACCTTCCCAAGCCGTTCAGCCGCCCGGAGCTGCTGGCCCGGATCCGGGCCGTGTTGCGGCGCGCGCAGGCCGGAGCCACGCGGATGGGGCTGGTGACCGGCGACCGCATGGTGTTCTCGGACTGGGTGCTCGACACCCGGCGTCGCGAGCTGGCGGCGCCGGACGGCTCGGCGGTCGACCTGTCCAGCGGCGAGTACGACCTGCTGCTGGCCTTCTGCGAGCACCCGCAGCGCGTCCTGTCGCGGGACCAGCTGCTGGACCTCGCCCGCAACCGCATCTCGGACAGCATCGACCGCTCGGTGGACGTGATGGTCAGCCGCCTCCGCCGCAAGCTGGAGCCGCTGCCGGACAGTCCTGCCATCATCAAGACCGTCCGGGGTGCAGGCTACATGTTCGTCCCCGCGGTGGCTCGCCGATGAGGCGGCTGCTGCCCAGTACCCTGGCTGGCCGCATCATCCTGGTACTGCTGGTCGGCCTGATGGCCTTCCACGTCGGCAGCCTGTGGCTGCACCAGACCGGCAGCGACATCCTGCTGGGGAGCACGCAGCAGAAGGTCACCGCCGAGCGTGTCGCCGCCGCCGCCCGAGCCGTTGGCATGGTGCCAGCGGACGCGCGGGAAGCCGTGGCGCAGGCCCTGTCCTCACCGGGCTTCCAGGTACGCTGGCAACCCGGCGGCGCGGCGGGCGCGATGGCCGCCCAGGACCTCGCGCTCACGGGTCACATGGAGGCGGAAGGCGCGGTCGGCCTGCCGGACGGCAGCCACCTCTGGTACCACGCCGATCCGCTGCAGGCGCAGCCGGAGCACGCCACGCTACTCTCCACGACCGCGATGGCGGTCGGCATCCTGGTGCTGGGGCTGCTGGTGGTGCGCCTCATCGCGCGGCCGCTGCGGCAGCTCTCCAACGCAGCCGACCGCATCGGCAGGCCTGGCCAGACGGTCACCGTGCCCGAGGAAGGACCCCGCGAGGTCCGGCAGGCGGCGCAGGCCTTCAACCGCATGCAGGCGCGCATCGACCGTCTCATCGCCGACCGGACTCAGGCGCTGGCGGCCGTCAGCCACGACCTCAGGACGCCCCTGGCGCGCCTGCGCCTGCGGGCGGGCTTCCTGGACGACGCCGAGGTGCAGCAACAGATCGACGCCGACCTCGATGAGATGGACGCCATGATCGGCTCCACGCTCGCCTATCTGCGGGGCGACGAGGAGCAGGAGGAGGTCCGGTCCTCCGACATCGCGGCGATGCTCCAGACGCTCTGCGGCGACGCGGAGGACATGGGCAAGTCGGTGGCCTACGAGGGGCCGCCGCAGGCGCGGCTCCCCTGCCGGGCCATCGCTCTCAAGCGCGCCTTCGCCAACGTCATCGACAACGCGGTGAAGTACGGCACCTCGGCCCGGGTGGTGCTGTCCGACCTGGGGCGAGAACTCGTGGTCCACGTCGACGACATTGGGCCAGGGGTGCCGGAGGAGCAGCTGGAAAGCGTCTTCCAGCCCTTCTACCGCCTCGAGGAATCCCGCAACCGCGGCACCGGCGGCTCCGGCCTCGGGCTGGCCATCGCGCGCCAGGCGATCGGCCGCCACGGCGGTTCGGTGACGCTTCAGAACCTCGCGGACGGAGGGCTGCGCGCCATCATCCGCCTGCCCAGGCCAGCCTAGGAGAATGATGATGCCCGCCTGGACCACACGCCGAAGCCTCACCACTGGCCTGCTCGGCCTGGCCGTGCTGCCCGCGGCTTGCGGCGGCCCGCCCAAGGTGGAGGCGTGGCGGGACCGAACCTGCGGCTGCTGCGGCGGCTGGGTCGAGCACCTGAGGGCCGAGGGCTTCGAGGTGGCAGACAACGCGGTGGACGCCGTCGGCCCGCACCGGCAGGCGCTCGGAACGCCTTCCGACCTGATGTCCTGCCACGCGGGGAAGGTCGGCCGCTACGCCCTGGAGGGCCATGTTCCTGCGGTCGCCATCCGGCGACTGCTCAAGGAGAGGCCGGAAGGCATTGCCGGACTGTCCGTGCCCGCCATGCCGGTCGGCGTGCCGGGCATGGAGGTGCCGGGGGCAGAGCCCTCGACCTACGAGGTTGTCGCCTTCGGGCGCGACGGCGCCTGGCGGCCGTGGATGCGCTTCCGCGGCTTGGAGGCCGTGTGAGAGCGGCCATCACCTTCGCCTTCGGCAGGCCCTCCGAGAGCCTGTCTTCATCAACGCCGCGCATGGCGCCATCGGCTCCGGTCCGTGGACCCCGACACGCCGTGCAGCGTCGTTACCCTGGCCCGCTACAGCGGGCCAGGGCGTCTACAGAACCCCTGCCACTCCTAGGAGGACACATGGTCCACATCACATCGAAAGCGATCGGTAAGGTCGCCCTGGTCGCGACGCTGCTGCTGGGCGTCGCCGCCTGCGCGCAGCCCGGAGGCCCAACGGCGACGACCCCGACCTCGTCGCAGATGTCGCTGACCCCGGCGCCGAGCACCCTGCCGGGCTCGTCCGCCGCCACGGCCACCTCGGGCGCCCAGGGCAGCATGGGCTCCATGCCCGGGCACGACATGTCCGGCATGCAGGGTCACAACATGGGCGGCATGGGCGGCATGAACATGCAGCAGATGATGCAGCACTGCCAGCAGATGCGGGCGAAGGCCCAGCAAGGTTCGCTGTCGCCGCAGATGCAGCAGATGATGCAGCACTGTCAGATGATGAACCACTGACAGGATGGAGGCGGGGTGCCCCTGGGTCGCCCCGCCTCGCACCCGCGCGGAAGCACAGTGCAGTTCCGCTGACATCTATTGATAAGATGGCGCAAGCGGGCGGACACAGTGGCGGCCCATCCTCTTCAGGTGCCGGACGAGAAACGGCAAACCTGATTGAGGATCTCGCTATGACACCCCGCTTCCAATCCGCCCTTTTCGCCCTCTCCCTGTACGCGGCGATCGGCGCTTCCGCCACGGTGGCGCACGCCAACGGGCCCATCGAGGTCGTTGGGCGGGGCGAGAACTTCGCCGTGGTCTACCCGCCCGGCCATGACGAGAATGTCGTGGGTGGAGGGCGTGTCGCCGTTGCCGGGAACGGGGAGAACCTGCGGATCCGTTACCTCGATCCCGGCGCCGCGCACCCGGTCCCCGGCGTTCCGGTTCCGACCGGCGGAGAGTCTGGCGGCGTCGCCTACCTCCAGCCCGGGCACCACTACGGCGAGAAGACGGCCGAGGTGATGAGCAATCCGCATGTCCGGCATCACATGTAGCCGTCGGGGGCTGCCGGACTCAGAACGGCATCGGCACCGGCGGAGGTTTACCGCAAGGATCGCCGATGCCGCCCCGGGCTCAGGCGGCTGCCTGATTGGCGTAGCCCGCCTCCTGGATGGCGGCGGCGAACTCCGCCTGGGGAACGGAGGAGGTCACGGTCACACGCCTGTTCTCGACATCGGCGGCGAACTCCGCCAAGGCGTCCTTCTCCTTGACGGCGCGCTCCACCTTCTTGGCGCAGCCGCCACACTTCATGCCGGGAACGTCGAAGCGGTACATCGTGCTCTCCTCGCGAGTGACCGCATGACAGGTGGGGCTTGCCCCTGTGGGAAGGTCAAGGCGCCGCGACATGCCGCTGCACGCTTGACCTTCCCACAATGGGAGACCCCACGTCCGAGATGAGACGAGTGTCGGCCACAGCAGCCGCGGAGGAACCCCGCAGATGGACGAGCATCAACACCACTATCACGGTCACGGCGCCCACCACGGTGGGGACACGCCAGCGAACGACATGGAGGCGAAGGCTCGTGACCCGGTCTGCGGCATGTCCGTCGACCCGGCCAAGACGCCGCACCACGCCAACCATGGCGGTGCCGCGTTCCATTTCTGCTCGGCTGGATGCAAGTCAAAGTTCGAGGCCGACCCCGGCAAGTACCTGAAGCCGGAGAAGGCAGCCGCGCCGACGGCGGCGGAGAAGGCCGCCATTTACACCTGTCCGATGCACCCGGAGGTCCGCCAGCAGGGGCCGGGCAACTGCCCGATCTGCGGCATGGCCCTGGAGCCGCTGGAGGTCACGGCCGAGGCCGCTCCCAACGCGGAACTCGCCGACATGACGCGGCGGTTCTGGGTCGGCCTCGTGCTGACGCTGCCGATCCTCGTCCTGGAGATGGGCGCGCACATCCCGGGCCTCGGCCTCCACCACCTGGTGCCGCCCAGGGTCTCCGTGTGGGTCCAGTTCCTGCTCGGGACGCCGGTCGTGCTTTGGGCAGGCTGGCCGTTCTTCGTGCGCGGCTGGCAGTCCGTCGCGAACCGCAGCCTGAACATGTTCAGCCTGATCGCGCTCGGCACCGGCGCCGCCTACCTTTACAGCCTGGTCGCGACCTTCGCGCCTGGCGTCTTCCCGGAAGGCTTCCGCGGCATGGACGGCACGGTCGCCGTCTACTTCGAGGCCGCCGCGGTCATCACCGTGCTCGTCCTGCTGGGCCAGGTGCTCGAGCTGCGGGCCCGCGAGCAGACCGGCGGCGCCATCCGCGCCCTGCTGAACATGGCTCCCAAGACGGCGCGGCGCCTGAAGGAAAACGGCGAGGACGAGGAGATCCCGCTGGCCGAGGTGCATGTAGGCGACCGGCTGCGCGTGCGGCCGGGCGAGAGCGTGCCGGTGGACGGCGCGGTGCTGGAGGGCAGCGGCGCCGTGGACGAGTCCATGGTCACTGGCGAATCCCTGCCGGTCGAGAAGGCGCCCGGGTCCAAGGTCATCGGTGGCACGGTGAACGGCACCGGCGCCCTGGTGATGCGGGCGGACAAGGTCGGCTCCGACACCATGCTTTCGCGCATCGTCGCCATGGTCGCCGAGGCACAGCGCAGCCGGGCGCCCATCCAGCGCATGGCCGACACGGTGGCGGGCTGGTTCGTCCCGGCGGTCATCGTCATCGCCGTCATCGCCTTCGTCGCTTGGGCGGTGTGGGGCCCGTCGCCTGCGCTCTCCTACGGGCTGATCGCCGCCGTCTCCGTGCTCATCATCGCCTGCCCCTGCGCGCTCGGCCTGGCCACGCCCATGAGCATCATGGTCGGCGTCGGCAAGGGAGCGTCCGCGGGCGTGCTCATCAAGAACGCCGAGGCGCTCGAGCGCATGGAGAAGGTCGACACCCTGGTGGTGGACAAGACCGGCACGCTCACCGAGGGCAAACCGAAGGTGGTGGCCGTGGTCCCTGCGCCGGGCCTGACCGAGGCCGAGGTGCTGCCGCTCGCCGCCAGCCTGGAACGGTCCAGCGAACACCCGCTGGCGGCCGCCGTGGTGGCGGCGGCCAGGGAGCGTGGCGTGGCCTTCGGCGAGCCCGCCGACTTCGCCTCCGTCACCGGCAAGGGCGTGACCGGCACCGTGGGCGGGCGCCGGGTCGCGCTGGGCAACGCGCGGCTGATGCAGGAACTGGGCGTGGAACTGGGCGAGCTCGCCGCCAAGGCCGACGAGCTCCGGCGCGAGGGCGGCACGGCGCTGTTCCTGGCCTTGGACGGCGCGCCGGGCGGCGTCATCGCGGTCGCCGACCCCATCAAGCAGAGCACGCCCGCAGCACTGGAGAGCCTGCGCGCCAGCGGCATCCACATCGTCATGCTGACGGGCGACAACCGCACCACGGCTGAGGCGGTGGCCCGCAGGCTCGGCATCGACGAGTTCCAGGGCGACGTGCTGCCCGAGGACAAGCACCGCATCGTCCGGGAGCTCCGCGCCAAGGGGAAGGTCGTCGCCATGGCGGGCGACGGGGTGAACGACGCCCCGGCGCTGGCGGAGGCCGACGTCGGCATCGCCATGGGCACCGGGACGGACGTTGCCATGCAGAGCGCGGGCGTGACGCTGGTGAAGGGCGACCTCGCGGGGATCGCGCGGGCGCGGCTCCTGTCGCACGCGGTCATGCGCAACATCCGGCAGAACCTGTTCTTTGCCTTCGTCTACAACGCGGCCGGGGTGCCGCTGGCGGCGGGCGTGCTCTACCCGGTGCTGGGCCTGCTGCTCAGCCCCATCGTTGCGGCCCTGGCCATGGCACTGAGCTCGGTCTCGGTGATCGGCAACGCGCTGCGCCTGCGCACCACGCGCATCTGACGGGCGATACCGGGGAGAGACGAGTTGGCGGACCGCTTCGACACCGAAGGACATCGGGGGCCATTGCCCGCGGACCTCCCCCCGATGTCCGGCGAAGGGAGGCACATCCTGGTCGTCGAGGATGACGGGGACCTTCGCAAGCTCCTGCTCTCCCTGCTGCGCCGGAACGGGTTCCGGGCCACCGGCGCCCAGGACGGCGTGGAGATGCGGCGCCTCCTCGCGACGGCGGCGGTGGACCTCGTCCTGCTCGACGTGATGCTGCCCGGCAGGTCGGGGTTCGAACTGTGCCGGGACCTCCGAGCCGAGGGGAGGGTGCCGGTGATCGTCCTCACCGCCCTGGCCGAGACCTCGGACCGCGTCGTCGGCCTGGAGCTGGGTGCCGACGACTTCGTGGTGAAGCCCGCCGACCCGCGTGAGCTGGTCGCGCGCATCCGTGCGGTTCTGCGCCGCACCGGGAGGGCGGAGGGTTCACCGGATGCGCACGGCCGCGTCGTGGCACACTTCGCGGGATGGTCCCTGCATACCCGGCGGCGCGAACTGCTCCGGCCGGATGGGGCGGCCGTCGAACTGACCAGCGGCGAGTACGACCTGCTGCTCGCCTTCGTGGAGCGGCCGCAGCGAATCCTGACCAGGGACCAGCTCCTCGACCTCGCCCGGAACCGTCCCTACGGAGGGCTGGACCGCTCCATGGACGTGCAGATCAGCCGGTTGCGCGCCAAGCTGGGGCCTCGCCCACACGAGGATGGCGAGCCAGGCCTGATCAAGACCGTGCGGGGCATCGGCTACCTGCTCTCCAGCCCTGTGGAATGGTCAGCGTGAGGCGCCTTGTCCCGCAATCCCTGGCCGCGCGGACGCTCACGGCGCTGACGATCGGCTTCGCGGTCCTCTTCGCGGCCATGGTGGGGGTCCACGATATCCTCCTCCGGCAGGCGGTAGAGCGCGGGACCGAGGAACTGCTGGCCCACCGCCTCGCCGCGCTGATGGACGCCGTGGGCGCGGCGCCCGAGGCGGACCGCGACCAGGTGGCGCATGCCCTGTCCCGGGTGGACCTGAGCGTGCATTGGCAACGTGACCCGGTGCCCACGCCGGAACACCCCCTCAGGGGCGACTGGGGCACGGTGGCGGCCCGCACCATGGCGCTGTCCGGGCTGGCCACCGAGGTGCAGGTCCGTCCCGGGCGCCACGACACGGCATCGGACCGGATCGTCGACATCGGTGCCATGGCGCGCCTCCAGGACGGTTCGTGGCTCGACGTGGAGATCGCGTCGCTCAACGTCCTGTCCGCCGACCGGAGCGCGCTGCACCTCTACGCGGCCGCCATCGGCCTGGCGCTGCTGCTGGCCGTGGGCGTCGCCGTGCGCTCCGTCTCGGCGCCTGTTGCCGTCCTTGCGAGGACCGTCTCCAACATGAACGTCGAGCGCGCGGCGCCGCTCCCAGCGGCTTCCGGTCCCCGCGAGGTAAGGCAGCTGACCGAGGCGCTGAACGAGATGGCCGCCAAGACGCGCGACGCGTTCCGGCAGCGGACGCTGGCCCTCGGCGCGCTCTCGCACGACCTGATGTCGCCGATCGCTCGCTTGCGCCTGCGAGCCGAGGAGATGCCGGACGAGGTCCAGGAATCGGTCCGGCGCGACCTGGCGGAGATGGAGACCATGGTCTCCGACGTCCTCGCCTACCTGCGCGGGGGGCATGCCGGTGAGGCCGTCCAGCCGCTGGCGTTCGCCGCGCTCCTCCGCACCGTCGTGGACGAGTTCGCCGAGGCGGGCGTCCCCGTCCGGGAGGGGCGCATGGACGAGGAGGCCGTCGCGCCAGTGCGGCGAGTCGCCGTGAAGCGCGCCGTGACGAACCTGGTGGCCAACGCCGCGCGGCACGGTTGCGATCCCTGGGTGGAGGTCGAGGCCCGTGCCGACGAGGTGCTGGTGCGGGTCGGCGACAACGGCCCCGGCATCCCTCCGGAGGACCTGCCCCGCGTCACCGAGCCGTTCTTCCGCGGCGACCGAACGCGCGCGGCGGGCGGCGGGAGCGGCCTCGGTCTCTCGACCGCGCGCGCCATCGTCGAGGCCCACGGTGGCGGGCTGACGATCGAGAGCGCTGCGGGGCGCGGAACGCTGGTGACGGTGCGGCTCCCCCGCCGGGCCGTCGGCGTGGTCGGCAATAAAAGGTTTTAATCGGACGCCGGACCGGCCGCCCTCAGCGACCGTTAAGTCGGCAACGGGAACGATGTTCACCGGCCGTGCCGCGCACGGCGTGGTCCCTGGGCACCGCTTCCCGCCACAGGAAAGGACCGAACCCGATGACGATCGACCGCCGCGCAGCCCATACGGCCGCCCTGGCCATCCTTGCCGCCCCGCTCCTGTGGGCTGCGCCCTCGCTGGCCCAGGGCGCCAGCCAGTCGGCGACGGCCCAGGGCGCGACGGCCGGGTACCACGCCGCCATGGAGAAGATGAACCGGGAGATGGCTGCCGAAGCTCCCTCCGGCAACGCGGACCGCGACTTCGCGAGCATGATGGCCAAGCATCACCAGGCCGCCATCGATATGGCCCGCGTGGAACTCGAGCACGGCCGCGACCCTGAGATGCGGAAGGTGGCTGAGGAGGTCATCCAGAAGCAGCAGCAGGAGATCAGCCACCTGCGGACCTGGCTGTCCCGGCAGCCCGCGCGGTGAGATCCACCTGCTCGCGGTCCCGATGCAGTTCGCGGTGACCAGCAACAAATTGGTGGAATAACGCGGCTGCACCGCGTCAACTGCCTGCCTATTGAGGAGGTCGGACCTTCGCCGGGGCGGCAGACCCGGCGAACGCTGACAGGAGATCCCATGCTTTCTCGCCTCACCTTCCTCCGCCACGGCATCCTGGCCGCCGCCCTCGGCATCCTGGCTCCCGGGGCCGCCTCCGCGCACGCGATGCTGCACTCGTCGGACCCGGCCGATGGCGCGACGCTGAACGCGTCCCCGCGCACGCTCAACCTGGCCTTCACCGAGGACTGCCGCGTGACCTCGCTGCGCCTGCTCGACGAAAGCGGCAAGGAGCAACAGGTGCGCCGCGAGGGCGGCCGGGCCGCCTCCAGCCAGGTGACCGCCATGGTGGCCGGGCCTCTGCGTCCCGGCGCCTACCGGCTCGAGTGGCGCGCGATGGGCGACGACGGCCACGTCATGAGCGGGGCGGTGCGCTTCGCGGTGAACCCGGCCCGGTGATCCTCGAAATGCTGGGGGCCGAGCCGGACCCCCTGCGCGCCCTCTCCGTGGCGCTGCGCCTCGCATACTACGTGTCGTGCCTCGGTGCGGCGGGCCTCGCCATCTTCGCCATGGGCTTCGGGCGCCTGCAGGAGGCCGGTGACGCCACCGCTTGCCGCCGCCTCGCCCTGGTCATGGTGGCGGCTGGCCTGGGATCCAGCCTTGCCTGGCTGGCGACCCAGGTCGCCTTGGCCTCGGACGGTGACCCGTTCGATGCCGAGGTCTGGGACATGATGCTGGGTTCCCGTCCCGGCGTGTCCGTGCTGGTCACCTGGGCAGGCCTGCTGGCCGTGGCGTTGGCGACGTGGATCGGGCGCGCGGCGCTGGTGCTCGGGGCCGCTGGCGTGCTGGCGGTCGCGGCCAGCTTCACGCAGGTCGGCCACACGACCCAGCACCAGCCGCGGTGGCTGCTGGCCACGGCACTGGTGGTGCACCTCCTTGCCGCGGCCTTTTGGGCTGGCAGCCTCTGGCCGCTCCTGATCGCCTCCAGGCGGGCCGGTCCGCGGGCCGCCAGCATGGTCGAGGGGTGGACGCGGGCAGCATCCTGGCTCGTTGCTGTCCTCGTCGTGGCCGGGGTGACGCTGGCTTGGCTGCTGGTCGGGCAACTGAACCTGCTCGTGACCACCGCCTATGGCTGGGCACTGCTCACGAAGGTGGCGCTGGTCGGTGTCCTCCTGGGCTTCGCCGCGTGGCACCGCTTCCGGCTGACACCGGCCCTGGCCGCGGGCGAGCCGGGCTCTGGCGCCCGCTTGGCGGCCTCCATTGGCTGGGAGATCGTCGTGATGCTGCTGGTCTTCTGGGCCGTCGCCGAGATGACCTCGACCAGCCCACGTCCTGAGGGGATGTAGTCAGCGGCGCCCCGAATGCTCCCGCCTCGACGAAGCACTTGCTTGCCGAAGCGGGATGCTGATCCGAGGACAGGGCTGGCCCCGATGGCGCTCCAGAGTCGCCTCCAGCCGGAGGGGAGACCCTGCCCCTCCGGAGCCGCCATCTTTCATCCATGACCGAGGTCCCGGCGACCGCCTGCACCTCGCTGGCAGGTTGCTCAGCCGCCGAGGCTGCCAGCCGTGACCTGAGTGCTGCCGCCGGGCCGGGTCTGCAGCTGTGACAGGTGATGGCTCCAGGGATGACCGTCGTAGCTCCGCTGGTTGGCGTCGCTGCTCGGCGCGTTGTTCGTGAGCGCGATGCTCTCCTCCAGCGGAGGCAGAGTTCGCTCGCTGGTCTCCATGAGCACATTCAGGGGACTGCCCTTAGCGGACCGGCTGTTTCCCGGAGCACCCGCTCCAACCTCACCCCGGCTCACCGCGATACCGAAGCGGGTGGGGTTCTCCGACGCTCCCGCACTCTCCTGAGCGAGGGCGGGACCGGCCAGGAGAAGTACACCGAGACCAAGAGAAAGAACTTTCGAGACGGACATGGGAACTCCAGACCTGTTTGATGATAGGCAGCGCGGCCGGTCGAGCTGACCTCCTGCCCTGACCCGCTCAGATCTAGGCGATGAACGTTGCAGTCCTTTTGTTCGTTCGCGACGAATGATTTCTGGCCATGGTTGGCTGTCGAGGTTGCGCCGCTGCCTGCACCTGCTGGTCCATCCTCAGGGCTGGCGATGCCACCGGCGTCGCGCTGGACAGCGACACGGCCCGCCGGGCGAGCACTCAGGTAGGCACCTGGCTTGCACCAGATCCCGAGCCGGGACAGCAATCCATCATGGATCACGCCGTCCTCCTGACCTTCATCATCGCCTGCGTGTCGCTCCTCTACGCCACCGTCGGGCAGGCAGGAGGGACGGCGTTCCTGGCCGTCATGGCCTTCGCGGGGTTTCCGGCCGCCGAGATGCGGCCGACCGCGCTGCTGCTGAACATCGTGGCCGCCAGCTACGCCACCTGGCGGCTCCATCGGTCCGGTGCAATCGACTGGCGCCTGCTGCTGCCGATCACGCTGCCCTCGCTGGTGACGGCCTTCCTCGGCGGCCTGCTGGTCCTCGACGGCCCCCACTACTTCATGGCGACCGGGATCCTGCTCATCGCGGCCGCGGGTCTCATGCTGTCCCGCCGGAAGGCGTCGGCCGACACCGCCCCAGTCCGCCTCCTGCCCGCGATGCTGGCGGGAGCGGCGGCCGGGTTCCTTTCAGGGGTCACCGGCGTCGGGGGCGGCGTCTTCCTGGTGCCGCAACTCGTGCTCTTCGGCTGGGCCTCGGTCAAGCGCGCGGCGGGCATCTCGGCCCCGTTCATCCTGTTCAACTCGGTGCTCGGCCTCGCGGGTGCCCTGACCGCAGGCCAGCAGATCGCCCCGGGCACCGGCCTCTACTCGGTCGGAGCCCTCGTCGGGGCCGTGCTAGGCGCCTCTATCGGCCAGCGCTGGATGCCGGAGCGAGCCACCCGCTACATCCTCGCTGCCGTCCTATTGTTCGCTGGAAGCCGACTGCTGCTTCGATGAGCCAGACTTGGAGGGCGGTGCTTCACAGCAGTCGGCTCTGGTCCGAACCCGGTGGTCTGGTGCCTGAAGGCAAATGCCCTCTTCTGCCAGAGCAGGTTCTATGATCTGCCAGTACACTGTCGGCCAACTCAGGTCATGACGGCATTGTGCCCACAGCCGGTACTTTCCAGCCGCATTGGATCTCCACAAAGCGGACGGTGACGTAGCCTGAGAAAGGTTTGCATCATTTTGTTGCGGTGAGCGGATGAGCCTTCGACGCCGAGGATTGCGGAAGTAGAGTCGCCATGCCCGCACGGACAGCCAATTCGGGCATGCAAAGGGCCGTGAGGACGATGCACGCAACATCAGCGACGGCTGCTCCAGGACCTACGCGACTGCGCACTCTGGCCGCTTGCCTCTTTGTCCTGGCTGCAGGCGTGGCGGCCATGCCGTCTGCCGCCAATGCGGCGTGCCTCGCGGAACCTCCGGTGCCGCCGGAAGTCGTCATCCTCGAAGTCCCGGAGTCACCGCCGCCCGTTGTGCGCGTGCCGCTGCGAACCCGCGAGGTGAACGGCGAGGTCCGCCTCCAGAACGTCTACGGCACCCCCGAGATCATCAAGCCCCGCCTGCGCCCCGTCCTTGAGGCACGATCAGTGGCAGGCAACGGCGACGCCTGCTGGCGCCTCTCGCGCGTGGAGGTCCGGCTGGAGGTCGAGGCCGCAAGGCTGGAGGTCCCGGAGGAGTTCGCGGGCAACGCGTGCCTCTACATCGGCGCGATCGTGGCCGCGCTCGAGGACCACGACCGCATCCACGTGTCCATGCGGGAGTTCTGGCAGCGCGTGACACCCAGGCTCAGCCAGCGCCTGGGCGAGTTCCAACCGGCCGCCGCCAACGGCGAGGGCGCCGCGACGCAGGCGTTCAACACTTGGCTGAGGCCCCGCCTGCTCGGCATCGTGGAGGCGCTCCACGCCGAGGACGGCGGACCTCTCCCCCCGCCGCAGGACACTGGCTTCGAGGCCGGGCAACGCGCCTGCCCCGCGTTCCTCGAGGAACTGACGCGCTTCAAGGCCGCCCGGCAACCCGGCGTTGGACGGGCGCCGATCTAGGATCGGCGCGTCGTGGTCAATCTTCCGCAGCGAAGGCGGAAAGTGGATGAAAGCCTCAGCGAGACCGGGACGGAGGCGACCCGGCCACTGCGGCGAGCGCCTCCGGCGTCGGAGCGAGCGCCTCGACGATGCGGCACTCGGACACGGTGCCGCAGCCACACTGCCCGACCAGGGCATCCAGTTCCCGGCGGAGCGCCTGAAGGTCCGCGATCTTGCGCTCGACCTCCGCCAGGTGCTCGCGCGCGATCGCGTCGACTGCTTCGCAGGGAAGCTCCGGCTGGCCGACGAGGCCCAGCAGGGTGCGGATCTGCTCCAGCGAGAAGCCGAGTTCGCGCGCCCGCCTGATGAAGCTGAGGCGGCCGAGGTGGGCCTCGCCGTAGGTCCGGTAGTTCCCGGCACTGCGCGCTGGCGGGGGCAGCAGCCCGACCTTCTCGTACCAGCGGACGGTCTCGACCTTCGTGCCGGTCGCCCGGGCCAAGGCTCCGATGTTGAATGAACTTTCTGCAATCAAGTCGTTGACCCTGTAGCGGCTACAGGGTGCATGTATGGAGCCTGGGAGCACCGGCGCAAGGCACGCATCTCCCGTGACGGCAAGGGGGCGAGAGATGGCGTGCTGCAGGGCACCCAAGTTCAGTGGCGGCGGGATCGGCTCCCAAGGCAACACCGATGCCTGAGGGCAGCAGGAAGGGGCCGAGGTTCACCTGGGCGCTGGCCGCCGCGACCGCGCTCCTGGGGACGTCGCTCGACCAGCTCTCGAAGTGGTGGATCCTCTCCGAGGTGATGGACCCGCCGCGCCTGATCCCGGTGGCCCCGTTCTTCAACCTGACCCTGGGCTTCAACCGCGGGGTCAGCTTCGGCCTGCTGGCGGCCGACAGCCCGGCGACGCCCTGGCTGCTGTCCGGCTTCGCGACGGCGGTGGTGCTGGGCTTCTGCGTCTGGCTCGCCAGGGACCCGCGGCCACGTCACGGCTTGGCCGCCGGGCTGATCGCGGGCGGCGCCCTCGGAAACGTCGTCGACCGCCTGCGCCAGGGAGCCGTGACCGATTTCCTCGACTTCCACTGGGCGGGCTACCACTGGCCCGCCTTCAATGTCGCGGACACGCTGATCTTCCTCGGTGCGGCCGTCCTGGTGCTGGGCGGGCGCACGCGGACCGCCGCATGGAACGCGGAATTGGCGCCGTCCGCCGCCGGTGCCGCGCCCGCGGCGCTGACGGGGCATCAAGGCGCCGCCGACCTCCGACATGAAAGGACGTGGGGATGAACCGCAGAACCCTGCTGGCCACCCTGGGCGTCGGCATCCCTGTCGGGAGCGCCTTGGGATGGTGGCTGTCGGAGTGGATGCTGGCCGCCAAACGGGATGCCGCGCCGTCGCGTTCCGGCGCGATGCAGCAGCTCATCGGCTCGCCCTTCGCGTTGACCGACCACACGGGGCGCCGCGTCACCGACGAGACCTTCGCCGGGCGCGTGCGGCTGGTCTTCTTCGGCTTCACCCATTGTCCAGACGTCTGCCCCACCGGGCTGGCCTACATCGCTGAGGCCCTCGATGGCCTGACGCAGCCAGAGGCTGCGGCGGTGCGCCCCCTGTTCATCAGCGTCGACGCGGACCGCGACAAGCCGGACCTGCTGGCCACCTACGTGGCGCATTTCCACCCTTCGCTCATCGGCCTGAGCGGGTCGGAGGCAGAGATAGCGCAGGCGGCGAAGGCGTTCCGCACCTACTACCGCAAGGTATCGACCGGAGGAGACGCCTACGTCATGGAACACACCGCCTCCATCTACCTGATCGGGCCGGACGGGAGGCTGCGTGGCTTCCTCGACACGCACGAGCCCGTCCAGACCGCCGTCGCCAAGATCCGGCTGGCACTAAACGACGCGGCCCCGACTTCCGCGACCGCCGGGGAACGCTCGTCGTGAGGCGCCGCATCCTTCTGGCCGCCTTGCCGTCCATCGCCGCGGGTCAGGCCCTCGCTCAGCAGCACCCGGCTGTTGTGGCCGAACAGGCTTGGTCACGCCCCGCCCTGGCGCGGATCGGCACCGCGGTCGCCTACCTCAACCTCCGCAACGGTGGCAGCAAGCCGCTGCGCCTCGTGGGCGGCAGCACGCCGGTCGCTGAGGCGGTCGAGATCCACGAGAGCATCGTCGAGGACGGGGTAGCCAGGATGCGCCCGCGCCCCGATGGCGTGGCCTTGCCGCAAGGCGGGACCGTCCGCTTCGAGCCGAGCGGCCTGCACCTGATGCTGATGAAGCCCCATGCTGACCTCAAGGCAGGCCAAGGGTTCACCCTGACCCTCCGGTTCGATGACGGGACAAGCCTCGACGCTCCGGTCCAGGTCACGATGCGCCAGCCAAGCGCAGGCCATGGCAGCGGCGCCCACTAACCTCGTGCAAGGAGGTCCGTTTATGCCGTCATCCTCGGCAGCCCCGGTGGGCTACCTCCACCGACCTGGCGCCGCTTGCCTCGGTAGCCGCCAACACCCTGCCCGTATGGAGTGGCGCGCATGACCGCCACGTCTCGCAGTGACGCGCCCGCAGCCGAGATGTGGCCCGTGCTGTTCGCGGCATGGATCGTGGCGCTCGCCGCCAGCCTCGGTGCCCTCTTTGTCGGCGAGGTCATGGGCCAGGCGCCGTGCTCTCTCTGCTGGCACCAGCGCGCCTTCATGTTCCCGCTCGCCGTGCTGCTGTCCATCGCCTGCTACCGCTCCGACGCCGGGATCTGGCGCTATGCCCTGCCGCTGGCCGTCATCGGCTGGCTGGTCGCTGGGTGGCACACGCTGCTGTTCTACGGCGTGGCGCCGCAGACCATCCAGCCGTGCACGGCGTCGGGTCCCTCCTGCTCCGGCGAAGGCATGATGCTGCTGGGCTGGGCGCCGCTGCCCATGCTCTCGTTACTGTCCTTCACCAGCATCCTGATCCTGCTGACCCTCCTCGCCCGGGGAGGGCGCAAGGCATGAACCGGCGCGCCATCACCCTCGGCACCGGCGCCGTGGCCCTTGCGGCCTTCGGCGTCGGGTACTGGCTGTACCCGCACGGCGACATCGCGGGCCCCGCGACGACCGGACAGGACGACACCTACGTCCGACCGCATTCCCCCGTCGTCGGCAAGGCCGACGCGCGCGTGACCCTCGTCGAGTTCTTCGACCCGGCCTGCGAGGCGTGCCGCGCGTTCCACCCGATCCTCGGCCAGATCCTGGCGCGCCACCCGGAGGACGTCCGGCTGGTGCTGCGCTACGCGCCGTTCCACCAGGGGTCGGACGAGGCCGTCCGAATTCTTGAGGCGGCACGGCTCCAGGGCCGCTTCGAGCAGGTGCTGGACGCCCTGTTCGCCCGGCAGCCGGAGTGGGCATCCCACGGCGCCCCGAGCCTCGCGAACGCCTGGAGAATCGCGGGGGTCGCCGGTCTCGACGTCGAGCGGGCCAGGAAGGACGGGCGGCAGCCGCAGGTCGACCGCGTGCTGCAGGCCGACACGGCCGACCTCCAGTCCCTCGGTGTCCGTCAGACGCCGACGTTCTTTGTCAACACGCGGCCGCTGCTCTCCTTCGGGCCGCGCCAGCTCTACGAACTCATCCTGAGCGAGTTGGACGCGCCGCGCTGAGAATTTTGTTCAGGACTGCGCGCCACCGTTCCCGAGGGACAAGGGGATGACGGCCGCCGCATGCGAGTGATGCCGGGGCCGCACCATCCCAATTCCGGTGCCTTGAAGGTCCTCTCCTGCAGTTGCCTGCCGGAGAGGCCGCGCGTTCAGATACGGATCAGGCTCACAGTGTCACCATCCGGATCCTCGGGCGCGGGAGCCGGAGGCTGACCCTGAACCGGACGCGGTGCCGGACGAGCCTTGTTGGAGACGTAGGCGAGGCCCGTGCGCCGGTCCACCGCCACAGTGTTCGGGTGCGTGCCTGTCCGCAGGCTGGCCAGCACCGTCAGTGCACGCGTGTCGACCAAGCTGACCGTTCCAGCGCCGCGATTGGTGACATAGGCCACGGCGCCGTCGGCCGAGAAGGTGACGCCGAGCGCGCCCGCGCCAGTCTCCAGCACCTTGATCGGCTGACCGGAGGCGGCATCCAGCACGGCAAGTTGGCCGCTCTTCTGGTTGGTGCAGAACAGGCGCCCACTGGCAGCGTGGAAGGCCAGGTTGATCGGTCCCTCGCCGCCGGAGCCGAAGCGGCGCACCCCGGCGCGACGGGTGAGGCTCACCTCCACGACCTCGTTCGTCTGCAGGGCCGCGACGAAGACCCGGTTCCCGGCAGGGTCGTGCGCGAGGCCGGAGATGCCACCCTCCAGCCCTTCCGTGATGATGTCGGAAAGGCCGTTGGTGGCCGTGTCCACCACCCACACGGCGCTCGGCTTGTTCTGGATGCCGAAGTTGGAGACGAAGGCGCGATTGCGCGCCTCGTCGACGACCACCTGCCGCGGATGGTTGTCCTCGCCCTGGCCGATCTCGGCCTTCACCTTGCCGCTGCGGAGATCGATGGCGACCACCCTGCCGCTGCGCGTGCCGGTGCCGAGCAGCGTGCCGGTGGTGTCATTCACGCCGAGGCCGAAGACCGTGTTCGCGCCAAGCTCGATGGTGGAGCGAACCTCCAGGGTACGCGGATCGAGGCCGAGGATCTTGGCGTCATCGGCACCGCGCGGGCCGGTGCTCGCCACGTGCACGAGACCCGTGGTGGTGCTGACAACCAGCTCGTAGAGGCCGGGCGCCAGCTTCACGGTCTTCTCCACCGAGGCGGCGCGAGCTGGCGCGGCATCCAGGGTGAGGCCCGCTGCGCCGAGTAGCGCGAGGACATGGCGGCGGCGAAGCACAGGCGGGGCCTGAAAGGAGATGGCGTTCGCGTCTGGCATGGTGAGCCTTTCGGGACTGGCGGAGCTTTATCGGTTAACTTTCGTTAACAATAAAGTGCGCCGCCAACAATCCCTGCAGCTCATGTCCGCTGGTCTTCGCAGCCTTTCGGGGCGGAAGGTCGCTCAGGCCACGTGCATGGAGATCGCGCCGCTGGCTTCCAGGCCAGCAGGCGCAATGCGTTGAGGGTCACCAGCACCGTCGCGCCGGTGTCTGCCATGATCGCGGGCCAGAGACCGGTGACGCCGATCAGCGTCGTCACCAGGAACACTGCCTTCAGGCCGACGGCGATGGCCACGTTCGCCTTCACGTTGTTCATGGTGGAGCGCGACAGGCCGACGAGTTCCGCGACACCGGAGACGCGGTCCTTGAGCACGGCCGCATCGGCCGTCTCCAGGGCGACGTCGGTGCCGCCGCCCATAGCCACGCCGACCGAGGCGGCCGCGAGCGCCGGGGCGTCGTTGATGCCGTCCCCCACCATGACCACGGAACCGGCGGCGCGGAGAGCGCCGATCTCCCGTAGCTTGTCCTCGGGCAGGAGTTCCGCCTTCACGTCCAGCCCCAGGCCACCGGCGATGGCGGCGCCGGTCCGGGCGTTGTCGCCGGTCAGCATTACCGAACGGACGCCCAGCTTCGATAGCGCGGCCACGCCTGCGGCGGCATCCGCCCGCGGCTCGTCACGAAGCGCCAGGACACCTGCCGCCGTGCCGTCCACGACTACGACGACCGCCGTCTTGCCCTCGCTCTCCAGCTTGGTGACCTGCTCGGCGAGGGTGCCCACCTGGGCACCAGCCTCCGCCGCATGGCGCGGGCTGCCCACGCTGACCTTCCGGCCGCCTACCGTTGCGGTGACGGCCTTGCCCGGCACGGCGCCCTGATCCGCGGCAGGGGGTGTCGCAATGCCCCGCGCTCCGGCTTCGGCCATGACCGCCTTGGCCAGCGGGTGCGAGGATCCCTGTTCCACGGCCGCGGCGTAGGCCAGGAGATCCCAGGCCGATGTCCCGGCCGCCGGGAGCACGTCGGTCACCTTGGGATGGCCCGCCGTCAGCGTGCCCGTCTTGTCGAAGGCGACCGTCTTGGCCGCGCCGATTTCCTCCAGCGCCGCGCCGCCCTTGATCAGCAGCCCACGGCGGGCGCCCGCTGATAGGCCTGAAGCCAGGGCCGCGGGGACGGAGATCACCAGGGCACAGGGGCAGGCGATGAGCAGCACCGCCAAGCCACGGTAGATGCTGGTCCACCAGTCCCAGCCCAGCAGGAAGGGCGGTACCAGGATGACCAGGGCGGAGACCACCATCGCGCCCGGGGTCCAGTAGGTCGAGAACCGCTCGATGAAGCGCTGGGTGGGTGCGCGGGAAGCCGTGGCCTCCTCCACCATGCGGATGATGCGGGCGATGGTGTTGTCCGTGGCCGCCCGGGTCACGCGCACGCGCAGCGCGCCGTCCGCGTTGATGGAACCGGCGACGACGGCCTCCCCGGGTCCACGGTTCACCGGCACGCTCTCGCCAGTGACCGGGCTTTCGTCCAGGGCAGACTGCCCCTCTTCGATGGTGCCGTCGCAGGGCACGCGGTCGCCAGGGCGGACCAGCACGAGGTCGCCGACCGACAGGCGGTCGGACGGCACCTGCTCGGTGGAGCCGTCCGCCCGCAGGCGCTGGGCCGTGCGGGGCATCAGGTTGGCCAGGGCCTTGATGCCCGCCCTGGCGCGCCCGGCCGCCACGTTCTCCAGCAGCTCGCCCAGGGCGAACAGCAGGACAACCACCGCGGCTTCCTCGGCGGCGCCGATCACGGCCGCGCCCGCGGCCGCAGTCACCATCAGTGTCTCGATCGAGAACGGCGAACCCGCCCGGGCCAGGTTGAAGGCACGGCGGCCGAACGGCACCAGGGCAACCAGCGTCGCGATCAGGAAGAGCGGGTAGGTCAGGTTTCGCGGCAGCACCAACGACAGCGCGTAGGCGCCGAGCACGAGGGCGCCCAGCAGCCAGACCAGCCGCGCCTTGCCCGTCGCGTACCAGGGCTTCGTCGCGTCGGCGGGATCCTCGTGGTCGGCATGCGAGTGGCCGAACGCGCCGCCATGGGCATGGTCATGGGCGGCGTGGGAATGGGCGCCCGCGGCAGTGGCTTGCCCGTGCGCGTGCCCGGCGTGGTCATGACCATGCTGGTGGCCGTGATCGTGGTCATGGCCGCAGCAATCGCCGTGGGCGTGACCGTCTGCCGGAATAGACGGCGTGGCAGAACCATCCTGGGGCGCGAGGGCCTTGGCCTTGTAGCCCAGTGCGCCGATCTGCTTCTCAACGGCGGCGGCGTCCGTCGCTCCCGGTGCGAGGCGCAGGGTCAGCCGCTCGGCCATCAGGTTTACCGAGACGTCGGAGACCCCCGGGAGGCGGCCAACGGCCTTCTCAACCTTGGCGACGCAGGAGGCACAATCCATGCCCTCGACCCGCCAGGAGATCGGTGGCGGAGCTGTCGGTGCCGGAGTCGAAGCCGGGACCTCGAGGCGGGTGGCCTTGTAGCCAAGGGCCCCGATCTGCTTCTCAACGGCCTCCGGTGTCGCGCCGTCGGGTGACAGCGTGGCGCCAAGCCGCTCGGCCATCAGGTTGACCTTGATGTCGGTGACGCCTGGCAGGCGGCTCACCGCCTTCTCGACCTTGGCGACGCAGGAGGCACAGTCCATGCCCTCAACCCGCCATGTCACCGGCTGTCCCGGGATGTTGCCGCCGCGCGTGCCGTCCATCGAGCGATCTCCTGCTGATGGTTCCTTAGATACAACCTCCAGTCACTAGAGGTTCAAGGGGGCATCTCGCTCTCCATACAACGTCGTGAGATGGCCAGGAGGAGGGGTAGGAGGCCGTTCCGGCAGCACTCGCTTCGATGTGCTCGGCACCCGCCTCCCGATGAGAAATCTTAGCCCCTACTTGGTACCCCTCCAGCACCGCCCAGGTCTGCTCCAGCCCTTGCGAGTTCAAGCTCCTGAGCAGACCCAGGCCAGCTTAGGCTTCATCCCCGCCGCTGGATGAGGCGGCTGTGCAGCAAGCCGACCGCTGCTCCCAGCGTGGCCCAGGACAACAGGCTCACCACCATGGCTGCCGCCACGAACTGACGTGTCAGTTCCTCCGGCACCGCAGGGATCTCGGCAGGAGCAGCAGGCGCCCCGTAGAGGTGCGGCAGGATCAGGCTGAACACCCCCAGCACGGCGAGGGCCGGGTTCTTCCCGTACCGAATCAGACCTAGACCCATGCCGGTGAGCGCGGCCGTTGCCAACCACCAGGTCTGCCTGTCCGTCAGGTCGGCGACCGGCGTGCCTGGCAGCTTCGGCGGCAATCCCATGGACGGCGCCACGCTGAAGACGACGAAGCCCGCCAAGCCCCAGAACAGCCCCTGCTTCCAGTCAATGTTGGTTTTCACGAGGGACAGGACCGCCACCAACATCAGCCCGTATCCGATGCTCGTCAGCAGATCGGCCGCCAGCGTGTAGACGGTGCGTTCAACACCGTCCTCTGGCGACCAGGTTTCCGCCTCATGGTGCTGCGTGCCATTTCCAGAGGCTGAGTGTTCCTCCGACGGCATGGAGCTGGATTCCGGCGCCTGCTCGTAGGCCTCGGCGGCCAGGATGACGGGCACCGTCCTCAGCTGATGGCCGACCGTCGCAACGGTCCCGGCCAAGGCGCCCGCGATGAGCGCGACAGCGAACAGCTGCCTGATGTGGGAGAACATCTCGCGCCTCAGTGACAAGGAAAGCCGTTGGAGTGGCGCGTGTCGTGTGCCGCGTTGTGCAGGAGGTCGTTGTGGGCGAAGCCGACACCCCAAACGAGGAAGGCCCCGAAAGCCAGCGCGACGATGCTGGCGACGGCGCGACCTGCGCTGGACGTTGTTGCCGATGGCGCTGCCGAACCGGCGGATTGAGCATGCATGACATTGTCCCCGTCGGCGCACCCCGCGCCGACCAAGAAGGTTGACCATGCACCGGCAGGTCTCCTGGCTCACAGGTCGTTGCCGATACTCCTGCCTTCCCGGTGCCAAGCGGCACCAGTGACCTGCCCAGGGGCAGACGAAGCATCGGCGACCTGTCCACAGTTACGGGGGTAGCCGCCGACTTGGCCTGGTGAGAGCCGCACGGCGTTCCCTTTTATCCCGCTCGCGCGAGACCGGTGCCGTGGCAGCGTATCGTTGAGCACGCGCATTGGGCAAGCGAGCACCATCCTGCCGCCGGTCGAACTCGCAGATGAATGACGGAATAGAGGGACGCCCCCTCAACCATGGGCATGCCCCTGTTCCGGCTCGCCCCATCTGTCCTCGGTGACCCCGCCGTGCGCGTCCGCTAGTTCGGCCTGGACAGTCACGTGCGTGATGCCGAACCTCTCCCTGAGCATGGCACCCAGCACGTCCTCCAGCCTGTCCTCCCGGGAGAGCGAGGCGTCGACCACGACGTGCGCCGACAGCGCGACCTTGCCACTGGTCAACGCCCAGACATGGAGGTCGTGGATGCCGCGGACCCCGGCCGTCCCGCTCATGGCCTCCTCGACGGCATCCAGATCGATGCCGCGCGGCACGCTCTCCAGCAGGACGTCGATGGCCTCCGACAGCAGGGTCCAGGTCCGCGGGAGCACCCAGAAGGCGATGCCGATGCCGAGCACCGGGTCCACCCAGGTCCAGCCGGTGGCCCAGATGACAAGGGCGCCGACGATGACCGCGACGGATCCGAGCAGGTCGCTCCAGACCTCCAGGTAGGCGCCCTTGACGTTGAGGCTGCTCTCGCTGCCCCCGGCCAGGAGGCGCATGGCAATCCAGTTCACCAGCAGCCCGAAGGCCGCGACCGCGAGCATGCCCAGGCTGCCGACCTCCGCAGGCTCGCGGAAACGCTGGTAGGCCTCGTAGAGGATGTACAGGGCCACAAGGAAAAGCAGCGAGGCGTTGAAGGCGGCCGCGAGGATCTCGAAGCGGTGGTAGCCCCAGGTGCGGCGCCGGTCGGCCGGTCGGCGGCCGACCCGGATCGCGACAAGGGCGACCGCGAGCGCCAGCGCGTCCGTCAGCATGTGCGCCGCGTCGGACAGCAGGGCCAGGCTGTTGAAGATGTATGCGCCAGCGACCTCGGCGAGGAGGAAGGCGGCCGTCAGCCCCAAAGCCTTGGCCAAGGCGGCCGAGTTGGCGTTGCCCACGCCGTGGTCATGACCCTGTCCCATCCAGATCTCCAGCAGGGACCCAATGTGGTCCACCTGCGCGGGTGGATCGCACCTCCAGCCACTGGAGGTTCAAGCCCTAAAGGAAGGCCGGTAGCAGCCGCCCAGGCACTTTCTCGCGACGGCGCGGAGGCCGCGGCGCCCGGAATGGACGACGCGGCCCCCGCGAGGCTCAGTAGCGCGCTTGGCCGCTGCGCCCGGCGGGGTTCTTGACCTGCAGGGTCACGGAGGCGCCGCGGGCAGGAGCGGTCTGAGCCGTTCCGGCGAGGGTGTTCTCAGCGCCCGGCGCCAACTGCACGACCTGGCGCCCCTGGCCGGAGCCGACGAGCGCGGACACCGTGTAGCCCGCCGACGGCACCGGCTTCCCGGCCTCGTCGTAGAGGTGGACCGTCAGGGTCCGGTCGGACACCAGCAACTCGGCATGCACGCCGACGACGTCCTGCATGCGGCCGCCATGGGCGCCTTGGTCGCTGTGGCCATGGGACTGCGCCAGCGCGCCGGTGGAGAGGGAGGCGGCCGCCAGGGCCGCGAGAAGGATGGTCCGCACGTCTTATGTCCTCGTTGGTGGGTGGATTGTTGTCGCCGGGAGGGGCTGGTGCCCCTCCCGCCGGGTTCACTCGGCCGCAGCGTGCTGCGCCCCTGCAGGGACGGCGTCCTCCGGCACGGGCTTCTGGACGCGGCCGAAGCGCACGTAGAGGGCGGGCAGCACGAGCAGGGTGAGCAAGGTCGCGCTGATCAGGCCGCCGATGACCACGGTGGCCAGCGGCTTCTGGACCTCGGCGCCCGCGCCTGTGGCCAGGGCCATGGGGACGAAGCCCAGCGACGCCACCAGCGCCGTCATGGCCACAGGCCGCAGGCGGGTCATGGCGCCCTGGTAGACCGCATCCCGCAGGGACAGGTGCCCTTGCTGCATGAGGCCCTTGATGGAGGTCGCCATCACCAGGCCGTTCAGCACGGCCACGCCGGAGAGCGCGATGAAGCCCACCGCCGCCGGGACGGAGAAGGGCATGTCCCGCAGCCAGAGCGCGAGGAGGCCGCCGGACAGGGCCAGAGGCACCCCACTGAAGACCAGCAAGGCGTCCCGGACCGATCCCAGCGCCGCGAACAGCAGGACGATGATGAGCAGGAAGCAGGCGGGCACCACGACGGTCAGGCGGTCCCGGGCCTTGGCCAGGTTCTCGAACTGGCCGCCCCAGGTGATGGTGTAGCCGGGCGGCAGCTGCACCTGCGCCTCAACCTTCGCCCGCGCCTCGGCCACGATGGAGCCGATGTCGCGTCCGCGGGCATTGGCCTGGATGACGACGCGTCGCCGCCCCTGTTCGCGGCTGATCTGATTCGGCCCCTCCACCACGGTGAGGCTCGCCAGCTGCTGCAGCGGCACCGAGGTGGCGGGCCTGCCAGCGATTGGGGGCAGCGGCACCGGCAGGTTCCGCAGCGCTTCGAGGTTGTTGCGCAGGCTTTCCTGCAGGCGGACGACGATGGCGAAGCGCCGGTCGCCCTCGTAGACCATGCCCGATTCCCGGCCGCCGACCGCCGCAGCCAGCACGGCCTGGACGTCGGCGACGCTCAGACCCCGGCGGGCCACCTCCGTGCGGTTCACCGTGACCTCCAGGAAGGGCAGGCCGGTAGCCTGCTCGACCTTCACGTCCGCAGCGCCCTCGGTGCCGTTGAGGATCTGCGAGATCTGTCCGGCCACCTGCAGCATCGGCCCGTACTCGTCGCCGAAGACCTTCACGGCGAGGTCGCCGCGCACGCCTGCCAGCAACTCGTTGAAGCGCATCTGGATGGGCTGGGTGAATTCCAGAGCGTTACCCGGGATGCCCGCGACCGACTGCTCGATGCGCCGGACCAGCTCCGCCTTGGGAAGCGACGGGTCGGGCCACTGGTCGCGAGGCTTGAGGATGATGAAGGTGTCCGACGCGTTCGGCGGCATCGGGTCGGACGCCACCTCGGCCGTGCCGGTCTTGGAGTAGATGATCTGCACCTCGGGCAGGCGCGAGATGCGGCGCTCCAGCACGGACTGCATGGCCTGGGACTGCTGCAGCGAGGTGCTCGGGATGCGCAGCGCCTGCATCGCGAGGTTGCCCTCGTCCAGCTGCGGGATGAATTCCTGTCCCAACCGCGAGAACAGGCCCAGGGACCCCACGAACAGCAGCGCGCCCACCGCGATCACGGGCAGCGGTGCCCGCAACGCGCGTCCGAGCGCCGGAGCGTAGACACGCTTGAGGCCCCGCACGATCCAGACGTCCTTCTCCTGAACCCGGCCCGTGATGGCGATGGCGATGAGCGCCGGGACCAGGGTCAGGGACAGGACGAAGGCGAAGGCCAGGGCGATGATGACGGTCAGCGCCATCGGGATGAACATCTTGCCCTCGACACCCGTGAAGGTGAGCAGGGGGGCGTAGACGAGAATGATGATGCCCTGGCCGTAGAGGGAGGGCCGGATCATCTCCTTGGCGCTGTCGGCCACGGTCTGCAGGCGCTCGCTCCGGGTGAGCAGGCGCCCCTTCTCGTGCTGCCGCTCGGATAGGTGGCGCAGGCTGTTCTCGGTGATGATGACGGCGCCGTCGACGATCAGACCGAAGTCCAGGGCACCCAGCGACATCAGGTTGGCCGAGATGCCGCCGCGCACCATGCCGAAGGAGGTCAGCAGCATGGTGACGGGGATGACCATCGCCGTGATAATGGCGGCCCGGATGTTCCCCAGCATCAGGAACAGGATCACCACGACGAGGAGCGCGCCTTCGCCGAGGTTCTTGGCGACCGTCTTGATGGTGGCGTCCACCAGGATGCCGCGGTCCAGCACGGCTGTGGCCTCGATGCCGACCGGCAGGGTCCGCTTGAGCTCATCGACCTTGGCGTGGACGGCGGCGGCCACCGTCCGGCTGTTCTCGCCGATGAGCATCAGGGCGGTGCCGACCACCATCTCCTGGCCGTTGCCGCTGGCGCTGCCCGTCCGCGGGGCCTGACCGATGCTGACCCGCGCGACGTCGCGGAGGAGGATGGGCGTGCCCTCACGGGTGGTGACGACGACCTGCTCCAGCTCCGCCACGGTGGTGACTCGACCGCCCGAGCGGACCACCAGCCCTTCGCCGCCGCGCTCTACATAGCCCGCGCCGGTCGAGACGTTGTTGCGCTCGATCGCGGAGGCGAGGTCGCTGAAGCTCAGGCCCAGGGCGATGAGGCGGCCGGGATCGGGCTGGACCACGTACTGCTTGGTGTAGCCGCCGATGGCGTCCACGCCTGCGATGCCCGGCACGTTGCGGACCTGCGGTCGGATGATCCAGTCCTGCACGGTCCGCAGGTAGGTCGCCCGATCCGCCTCCGTGGCTAGGCGCTCGCGTTCCGGCGTCAGGTAGCTGCCGTCGGCCTGCCAGCCCGGCGTACCGTTCGGCTTGACGTCGCCTGGGGTGCGATCGGCGAAGCGCACCGTCCACATCGTGACCTCGCCGAGGCCGGTGGAGACCGGCCCGAGGCGGGGTTCCACGCCTTCCGGCATGGCCTCGCCTGCCTCGATCAGGCGCTCAAGCACCTGCTGGCGGGCGAAGTAGATGTCGGTGCCCTCGGTGAACACCGCCGTGACCTGGCTGAAGCCGTTGCGGGAGATGGAGCGCGTGCTCTCCAGCCCGGGGATGCCCGCCAGCGCCGTCTCGATCGGGAAGGTCACCTGCTTCTCGATCTCGTAGGGCGAGAGCGAGGGCGCGACGGTGTTGATCTGCGCCTGGTTGTTGGTGATGTCCGGCGTGGCGTCGATGGGCAGGCGCGCCAGCGACCACGCGCCGATGCAGGCCGCGATGACGGCCAGCAGCACCACCGTCCAGCGGTTGCGGACGGAGAAGTCGAGGATGGGTCCGATCATGTCAGGTGGTGCTTCTCAGTGCGCATGACCGGCTTCGGACTTGCTGAGCTCGGCGCGGAGCGAGAAGGCATTGGCCACCGCGATCTCCGTCCCCTGATCCAGCCCGAAGATGACCTCGTAGCCGTTCGCGTCCTCGCGCCCGACCTCGACCTCGCGCAGCTCGAATCCTTCCTCGTTCCGCACGAAGACGACCTTTCTGCCTTCGACCTCCTGCACCGCCTCCCGGGGGACGAGCACGTCCACCGGCTGCTCGGCCGTCGAGAGGTGCGCCGTGACGAAGCCACCTGCCCGCCAGGCGCCGTCGGCATTGGGGATCTCGGCCACGGCCCGGGCCGAGCGCGTCTCGGGATCCAGGACCGGGCTGAGGAAGACGATCTTCCCTTCCGCGCGCGCGTCTCCCTCGCCGGTGACGAGGACGGTCTGGCCCTGGCGCGCCATCGGCACGTCCCGCGGCGGGATCGTCAGCTCGACCCAGAGGGTGGACAGGTCGGCCACCGAGAAGACCTCTGCGTCGGCTGCGACCGCGGCACCAAGGACGGCGTTGCGCGCCGTCACCCGGCCCGCGATGGGCGCGCGGAGTTCCAGGCGCCGCAGGGTGGCGGCCGGTTGGCGGGCCAGGGCAGCGACCTCGGCATCCGGCAGACCGAAGGCGGCGAGCCTGGCACGCCCGAGGTCGACCTTGATGCGGGCGTCCTCGGCCGCGGCGCGGGCCTGGAGGAACTCCTGCTCGGCGGAGATGCGCTGCCGCCAGAGGCGCGCCTCGCGAGCCAGTGTGGTCTCGGCCAGAGCCGCCACGCGTGTCGCCGCCAGGAACTCGCCCTTGGCGTCGGCCACCTCCCGGCTCTCCAGCACGGCCAACACCTCGCCCTTGGCGACCTCGTCGCCCAGGGTCTTGCGGACCTCTGACACGATGCCGCCCAGACGTGCCGTGACACGCGCCTGCCGGTCCTGGCTGGCGGCCAGGATGCCAGGCACGGCGGCCCGGCTGACCAGCACGCCCGATCCGACCGGAGCCACGCGGATCCCGGCTGCCTCGACCTGCTCGGCCGTCATCTCGATGTGGCCTTCCTCGCCCTCAGCGTGCTCTCCGCCCTCGGCGTGGCCGTGGCCGTCACCTTTCTCGGCTGCGGCGGGTGCAGGGGCTGCACCGACAGCGGGCGGCACGGGCAGGCCGATCAGGCTGCGGGTGGTCTCCGGAATGGAGGGGAAGACAGTGGCGACCGCGAGACCGCCCAGGGCGGCCCCGGCCATCAGGGTCATGCGGAGCATCAACGGGCATTCCTGGTCTGGATGTTCGTGGGCTGGTGCGACACGGCGGGCATCTCGCCCCGCAGGCGCTGCACGGTCGCGCGGATGGTGTGGAAGTCGCGGTAGGCCTCGACCAGCTGCGCGCGGGTGTCAGAGAGCGACCGCTGCGCGTCCAGGACGTCCAGGAAGCCGAAGCGGCCCTCGCTGAACCCGCCCGACGCGAAGCGAGCCGCCTGCTCGGCAGACGGCAGGGCGGTGCGGCGGAGGCTCTGCACGGACCGCCATGCGAGCGCCAGGCGCTCCTCCGCGGCGATCAGCTGGGCAACGAGCGCGCTGCGGCCCCGCTCGGCTGCCGCCTCGGCCTGGGTCAGTTCGGCATGGGCGCGGGCGATGCCGCCCTGGTTCCGGTCGAAGAAGGGTAGCGGGATGGAGGCGCCCGCGACGAAGGCGGTCTCGCCTGTGTCGCCGAACCGGCGCACGTCGGCGTTCACGCTGAGGTCGGGCACCGCGTTCGAACGCTGCAGGTTCAGGTTGGACCGCTGCTGGGCGATGGCCGCATCCAGCCGGGCCAGCTCGGGGTTACCTGCCAGGCGCGCCAGGGGATCGGCCTGGGCTGGACGTGTCGGGGCTGGCCCGACGTCCTCGAACCAGGGCTGACGCGGCGCCAGTTCGACCCGCGACACGCCGATCAGGACGGCCAGATCGGCCAAGGCGATCTCGACCTCGCGCTGCGCCCGTTCGGCGGCGATGTCGGCGGTGACCCGCACGACCTCCGCCCGCTCGGCCTGCAAGAGCGGGTCGCGACCCGCCTCGACCCTGCCGCGGGCGGCCCGCAGCGTCTCGGCAGCAAGGCGTGCACGCCCGCGTTCGACCTCGGCCAGCCGGTTGGCGGCCTCGGCTGCCGCCAGGGCGGTGACGACCTCGCGGGCGACCTCCAGGCGTACCCCGTTGAAATCCAGCTCGGCCACGGCTGTGTTCCGGGCCGCGTAGTCCATCCGGGCACCGCGCTTGCCGCCCAGTTCGATGCGCTGGGACAGGCCGATGGTGGTTTCCAGGGTGCTGAAGCCCCGATTCTCGTTGCGGCCACCGAAGCCACCGAAGTTCTCGAAGGAGGTGTTCAGCTCCGGATTGGGACGCAGGCGTGCCTGCAGGGCATCCGCCTGCACGGCCTGCCGGGCGGCTCCTGCACCCCGGAGGGCCGGTGACACGCTGAGTGCCGATTCGACCGCTTGCTGGGGCGACGTGATGATGAGCGGGGCGGCAGCCGAACGCGCGTCCTGCGCGTGGGCCATGGCCGGAGCAGCGGCGAGGATCGCCGCCAAGCAGAAGACCTTGATTGTCATGGAAGCACCTGAAAAAGCGAGCCGTAGGCAGCCCACGCAGGCACTCCGTCAGGAGGCCAGGCGTGGCCGACAGGAACAGGCAGGCTTCAGGCGCGAGGTGGTTCGGTCGGAAGTTCCGATGGTCCGGGCACGAGGGCATGTGCCGGGGCTAGGGAGGCCCTTGAACAGCCTTCGCCTACCGAGGGACCGGTAGACACCATGAACGGGCGAAGTAGTGCGACATGTCCGCAGAACGGGCCGTTGAGGTGGCAGGGCACGAAGTCCGGACGCGCCGCAGGCTCGTCGTCGGCGCTGTCCGAGAACACGGCCTCGATGGCGCCCACAGCTCCTGTCCCCGCATCGTCCGCCGCGTGGGCGGGGATGACAGCGAGCAGGATCGCCAGCGCACAGAAGATCGCCATGATCCCCGCGCGGAGCGCCGACACGACCGACGATGTGCCCTGGGTCCACATGCCAGAAGCGGGACTAGTCGATTTCATCGGGCCTGTCACGCGAACGGTCATGTCCGGCCCCAGCCCACGCGTTGCCAGAAGCCCAAGCCCGCGCTCGACGGACGGGCGCGGCCAGGAGCGCGGGGCCTGAGGCGAGGAACTGAGACACAGGGGGCATTCGTACCGGGACTTCCTCCTTGGAAGGTCGCCATCTACCACGCGCCATCGCCCCGGGTACCCGCCAACTGCCGCCGTCACAAAACGATGCGGCCCCGTCAGCGGGCCATGAAAAACCGCCGCTAGCCTTCCCTCAGCGGCACGGGCAGCGCTCCTGCCCGCCATATGGGAAGGACCCAATGATGCTGAAGTTCTTACTCGCGGCAGGCGCCTTGATGGTGGCCTCCACCGGCCTGTCTGCCCAGGAAGCCACCCTCCGTTGCCCCGCGCCCGGCAGCAAGGTCGAGCGGACCAACCTGCCGACGATCGCCTACCGCGGCGCCGACCCCACGTCCCCCCTGGTCTGTCTCGACCAGGCGCGGCAGCCGCGGTTCCTGGGCTACTGGAGCACCCAGTCGGCCTTCTTCAACGCCGGGGGCAAGCAGCTCCTGTCGACCTTCGCGGAATGGAAGGGCGGCCCGAGCCGCGTGGTCAACATCGACTACTTCGGCAGCGACCGGTACGGCAACAGCACCACCGCCAACGAGAAGTGGCAGATCCTCGGTCAGGAGCAGGTCGACGTGCACGCCGGGTCCTTCGACGCGGTGAAGGTGCGCCGGATCTTCTCCGTCGTGGGGACAAGCTATGTCTTCACGGAAACCCTCTGGATCGACCGGGCGAGCGGCACGCCGGTCAAGTCCGTCGTGGACCACATGAACGCCACCATGAGTCCCGACGTGACCAGCTGGCAGGCTACGGAGGTCATCGCCCGTTCGTCAGGCTCCTGACCGCCGCGCCGGGTCCTCTGGATGGGAGCTGCCCCTGTGCCGATGGCATGGGGGCAGCTCCTTCTTTGTGATCCACGGCAATAGACAGTAACTTGCTTCCGGCGGCAGTGCAGGTGATGGCTCCCGGAAACACCTCGAAGTAGTGCCGGATCAAGCGCCAGAAGAATGAAGAACTCGGAGCAAAGTTATATCATAACGAGCCAGGATGACCCGCCGGTACTGTCTGGCGAAGGGTTCAGCATCCTCCTCGTCGAGGACAACGGCGATCTCCGTACCCTTCTGCTCCAGATGCTGCGGCGGAGCGGATTCCGCGCCAATGGAGCGAGGAACGCCGTCGAGATGCGGGAGATCATGAGCGGCAGCCATGTCGACCTGCTCCTCCTCGACGTGATGCTCCCCGGCATCTCCGGTTTCGAGATCTGCCGGGAGATCAGGGCGAAGAGCACCATCCCCATCATCCTGCTGACCGCCCTCGGCGAGGCCCATGACCGGGTCATCGGGCTGGAGCTGGGGGCGGACGACTACATCGTGAAGCCGCCTGACTCCCGCGAGTTGGTGGCGAGGATCCGGGCCGTGCTCCGCAGGCGCCAGCGGATGACGCCGGAGGAGCAGGACGCCAAGCGCGACCGGGCGGAGTTCCGGGGGTGGCTGCTGGACACCCGGCAACGTGAGCTGACCGCCCCGGACGGCAGCAGGATCGAACTCACCAGCGGCGAGTACGACCTGCTCCTTGCATTCGTGGAGCGCCCCCAGCGCATACTCTCGCGCGAACAGCTCCTCGACATCGCGCGTGGCAGGGCGCTGGGTGGCCTTGAGCGGTCGGTCGACGCCCAGATCAGCAGGCTGCGCACGAAGCTCGGCGGACGCGGCTCCGGCAGCGAGGAGGTCATCAAGACGCTGCGGGGCGCGGGATACATGCTCGCGGCGCCGGTGGCTTGGCGTTGACGGCGCCGAGGCGCCCGCGGTGGCTGAACTCCTTCGCCTTGCTGATCCTCGCGCCCGGAGCGCTGGCGCTCGTCGTGCTGCTCGGGGTCAGCCTAGTCCTACACGGCTACATCCTCCGCGGGGCCGCTGAGCGCGGCGCGGCGGAGGTGGCGGTGTCCCGCATCTACTCGACGGTCCGGCAGATCTCCTCGCTCCCACCTGACGAGCGGACAGGCGCGGCCAGGCGCAACTCCACCCCTGACATGGAGGTGGAGTGGTCGGCGCGCACGGCGGTGCCCGACGGCAGCGACCTCGACGACGACCTCAAGGCCATTGTGTCCGGGCCACCCGAGTGGCGGGCCGTTCGTGTCCGACTGGATGCGTCGGGCACCTCCGGAAACGTTCAGGACGTCGCGATCAGCGTCCAGCTGCCGGACACCACATGGGTGAACGCCAAGCTCCAGGCTGTCTCGCTGCTCACCGCCGACGATGTCGCCTTCCGCATCGCCATCATCCTGACGGCGATGACGCTTCTGGCGCTTGCGGCCTTCGCTTCGCGCTTGATCGCCAAGCCCCTGGCCCTTCTGGCCGTCCGCGCGCGGAACCTGCCTGCCGATGGCGTCCTCGAACTGGACGGGCTTGGCTCGCCCACTGAGGTGCGCGAGGTCGCCGAGGCTCTTGAGGCAGCGACGTCCCGGGCCAGGGAACTGATGCAGCAGAGGTCGCTGGCCCTCGGCGCCCTTTCGCATGACCTGCTGTCCCCGCTGGCCCGCATGCGCCTCAGGGCGGAGGACATCACCGATTCCCACGCCAGGGGCCGCATGCTCCAGGATGTCCGCGAGATGGCCGAGATGGTGACGGACGTCCTGGCCTACCTGCGTGGACGGGAGGGCGGCGGGGAAGCTGCGATCCGGATTTCCCTGGTCTCGCTGGTCCAGGTGGTTGTCGATGAATGCGTCGAGGAAGGCGCCACCTTCGAGGAGCGTGCCTACGAGGATACCACCGTCGTCGCACAGCCGACCGCCCTGAAGCGTGCCATCAGGAACGTACTCGCCAACGCCTTCAAGTATGGGCGCTCTCCCTGGGTGGAGGTGCTCCGGCGAGGGGACGAGGCCATCGTGGCCGTGGGGGACAGCGGCCCTGGCGTGGCGCCCCGCGACCTCGAGCGGGTCTTCGAGCCGTTTTTCCGAGCCGACGAGGCGCGGGCCGCAGGCGAAGGGAGCGGCCTCGGCCTGCCCACCGCCAAGGCGATCACCGAGGCGCACGGTGGCCGCCTGGAGATGCAGAGCGTCCAGGGCATCGGCACGGTGGTCAAGCTCACCCTTCCAAGCGCCCGGGCGGCCTGACGGCGGCCCTGCAGCCGCAGATCAGCGGCACCTCCAACTGGTGCCCTGGTCCAGGCAGCAGGCCCATCGGTCGGCCTACGCCGTTCCTTGGCTGCCGCGGCTCCAGTGAGCCTCTCCGTAAGAATTCGATGCAATCCGGTCAGGCCACCGCAAGATTGGACCCGTAGATCATCGGGGCCAGCGCAACGGGCGCTGTTCACACAGGAACCGATGATGCCGAAGTCTGGACTGATGTTGGTCGTTGCCCTCCCTTTTCTCATGACGGGCTGCGCGGGCCTGGATGGGTCGCCCTCGTACCCGCGCGTCGTTGCCAACGGCGAGAACACGGTGATCGACTACGGATCAGGACCGAGGAGCAACGTCATCGGCGGCGGCACCGTCGCCCTGTCGGGCGGGGCTGGCGAGAACCTCACCATCACGTACTTCGACCGCTCCAAGGCGCAGATGGCTCCAGCAGGCATGACCCCGGTCTTTGCCCGACAAGGGGAAAACACGGAGATCGTGTGGGTTCCGGCGCCGTCCAACGCCCTGGCCGCGCGGTGAATGGGCGGGCGCTGCGGCACTCCGACCGTCACCGGGCGGCGGCATGATCCCTGACGCAGGAAGTCAGGCCGCATGCCGCCACCGTCCGCCTTTGGTCTCCATGACTACGATGCGGACATTCCGCTTCCGGCCAAACTCAGTCATCGAGGCTCTGCATCCGGATGAAGCCGTCGTCCGACCTGCGGCAGCGGTCCCAATTACCCCGTCAACATTTTTGCCGGCGCGCTCGCGTGGGAGGAGATGCTCGCCATCATCTTGATGATCCGGGGCCTTCCCGTAAGCGCCGGTGTCAGGCAACTAGTCCTTCGCACCGGCTCTCCGGATGGCGTCGAGGTCCAACTCTCCGCGAACGCCCCATCCGGACGCGTCGGTCGACACTTCTGGTCTGAAGCGTTCGTACAGCCGGAAGCCGACCCGGTTCAGCTCCTCAGGCTCATACCGGGCCGCCAAAGCCTTCATGGCTGCCCTGACCTCAGGCAGGTGCTTGCCGAACGCTCGGCTAACATAAGCGTCGATAGGCGCCGCAGGAGCAGGCTTTCCAGCACCCGCATCCGCCAACACTTGGCCGTCCTTGTCATGGGCCAGCGGCACGTCCTTGCCGAACAGGCGGGTGGTCTCCCGCGGCTTCGCCGGAACCTCGGTGTCGTGGTGTTCGGCGTCCTCGGTTAGACCCAGGCGCCGGGCCTTGGCGCGGGCGGCGGTGCCCGCGACGTGGCTGGCGAGGCTAAGCGCCGTCTCCGGAGGGTGTCCGAGGCGCTCGGCCACCACGGCCGCCCAGAGGGTCAGCACCGGCGCCCGGTTCACCCGGATGGGCTGGGATGCCGACGTCCTGTCCTTGGCCATGCCTCCGCCTCCTATATGCGGCGCCCGCACACGACGCCGCTTCTGTGACTTGCTGGCTGGTCCGTGCAACGCCAACCTTCCTGCAGACGAGAACCCGGGGGGAGTGGTCGGAGATGAGGCAGACCCTGCAATTCTTTGCCGGAGGTTGCCTTCGCTGCCCGCCCGGGCCACTCAGAGGCAGCGGTGGCCCCGCCGGTGGGGCTGCATGAGCCGAAGTTGTGCTCGTGGACAAGTGCCGTTGCTGACGGCGCTCCGCAATCCTCGGCCCTGTCAGGGTATCCGGAGCGCCGCCCCGGGTAGCTACCGCATGCTGCTGGTGCCGAAGGGTAGGAAGAGATGACAACGCCAATCCTTTTCCTCGACATCGACGGGGTGCTGCTCTCGGGGCGTGCCTGGCTGCTGCCGGTGAACCGGCGCCTGCAGGCAG
Source organism: Roseomonas sp. TS2 (assembly GCF_058833935.1). NCBI lineage: Bacteria > Pseudomonadati > Pseudomonadota > Alphaproteobacteria > Acetobacterales > Roseomonadaceae > Roseomonas > Roseomonas sp. TS2. The sequence continues at coordinate 93,625 of NZ_JCACVY010000002.1, forward strand.
AGGGAGCAAAGCTAGCAAGGCAGGAGGCGAGCAAGCTGATCGGCCGCGAGGCGGTGTTCGACGCGTGCGCGGTCGCCCTGGTTAGCCGGATCTGCGAGGCGACCGGCGCCCGCATCGTGGTCGCCAGCTCGTGGCGGTACACCGTCGGCTACGAGCAGACCCTGGCGAAGCTGCTGGAGCAAGGATTGCCCGAAGCCATGTTGCACGAGGACTGGGCCTGCCCGATGGCTCGCTTCAGCACGCCGACGAAGCTTTCTGACATCGAGTACTGGCTTGAGGAGCACGGCGTCACCGATCCCGGCAGTTGGCTGGTGCTGGACGACGAGGACATTGTTCCCGGTGCCACGATGAGGACCGATGCCCTGGATGGGGTGGGCGCCAGGGATGCTGCGGCGGCGGTCCGGTATCTGGGCGGCACTGACCCAGGGCTTGGCGTCCGCGCACTGGCTGAGGCCGATATGAACTTGGTGCTCGAATCCTTTTGTGGCGACAGGATTGCGGCGTGCCGGTGGCTGGAGGGAGTTGATACCCGGACGCCCCGTAGCCAAAGACCTTCCGCGTTCATCGCAAGGGGTGAGCGGAGCGAGGCACTCAGGCATCTGTCAGCACTGACAGGTGCCGACAGCATGAGCAGGGCACCTCTGCCTGGAGATATCCAATCGCCTTCCGACACCCAGAGCCTCGGCGACTTCGAGCAATGATGGATTGGTCACGCCATCGCGCATCATCGCTTGCTTAGCTATCAGCAGGGCTGCCACGACATCTCGGACTTGCTGCCGGTCGACCTCGGGAACGTGGTCGAAGAAGGTGATCGGGCAATCGGCCGTGTTGTTGGCACGCTGACCGACCTGAGGTTCCGGTGCGTCCTTCGAAGTGTGCCGGACAACCGTGTCAGAAAGGGACGTCATCGGTGTTCCTCCTCGAGGAGATGCTCTTCACCACATCGAGTGCGATAAGTACCTCGTTAAGAGAACCGAAAATTTCCCTGATTGCCTGAACTCCGGCCTCCGTGGCCTCGTCGCGCATTGGTGGAGGGCAAGCACTACGGACGGCCTCGAACATCTCCTGAGAAGCTTGGTCTGCATCGCCTCGGTCGACGATCTCGGCCATGTAGACGAAGCCGTGATGGTGGTGCAGATACCGCGATGCGCACTCCAGAGCCTCGAGGTTGCTTTCGAGGCTGCGGGTGATCTCCGCAATGGATGGCCGGTGTCCACTCAGCAGGCTGTCGCCTTCTGACATCAGCATGGCGCGCAGTCGCTGCGTACCGGCGAGCGCTTTCCGAAGCAGCTCCAGGGATGCGGGTGCTTCAGTGCGACTATCTGCAGCGAGCATCGCCAACGTGCAGGTGCCTTCGAGGACGCGAAGTGCTTCGGCGACTGATGCACGCTCCACCAGATCACTCTCAGCGCCGTCGACATTCATGACCGCACCTCCGGAGTTACTGCTGCTGAGGGTCAGCCGTGGCAGGCTGAGTGTTGCTGTCGAGCCGACGAACCGTCTCGCACCCACTTGTGCCGGTGCGAGGTGGTTGATGCAGGATCGGGGTGACGATGTTGCCCATGAACCATGGTCTGGTACGCGTCCCAGAGACGTCAAGCATTATAAGTACGAAGACGAACGGCGCCTCCGCTGTCAACGACTGTTGGCGAACCGATGGTGTGGTTGGTTTGCCAAAGCCAGAGAGCTAGGTCATGAAGCCACCGATGTTGGGATTGACGGGTTTCGCAGAGCAGGACGTTCTCTCTCTTGTATTGGCCGACACCCACGTCACCGGAGTCGTGGCACTGGTTTGCCGCCGTCCAATGCTCGAGTACCAGCGCCGGACCAACATGGTGAAAGAGGCGATGGACTTCGTTCCCGCCGGTGATCGCATCGCCCAAGTGGAGGCCATCATGAAGGCTATCAGCGCAGACGTGGACATCGTGCCGACCCAAATCGGCTCCTGCGCGCACGTCGTCCTCCCGGCGGCGACCTCGGGCGAGATGAACCTGACCTCCTTGAACGGCGAGCGCCGCATGCGCCTCACCGAGCGCTATATGGATCCGCCGGGCAACGCGGTGCCGAACTGCCTCATTGTCGCTCGCCTGGCGCAGGTCCTAGAGCGCTCCTTCTGCGCCGCCGGGAACGCTGCGGTGGCCGACCGCTTCCAGGGCTACGACTGGAAGACAGAGGAGGACGCGTTCATGCGCGGCTACCATCTGCAGGAGAATGGCGGGGAGTTCGTCACCTACGGCCGCCTACGCGCCATGGGCACCAACGGCTTCCAGGAACCCGCGGTCGGGCTGGAGACCACCGGCGCAGTGGCTGGCGGTACGACCACCGGCGCCTCGCCCGGCATGGTGGTGCAGGGTCCCGCCGTCGAGGGCGCCCGCGGCCGCGAGCCGGTGCAGCAGGCGGCGCCGAACGCCGCTGCGACCGGCACCTCGGCGGCGGCGTCCGGCGGCAGCGAGCGGATCCTCGGCACCAGCGTCTCTACGCCGACGGCAAGTTCAACCGGCCGGACGGCAAGGCGGTGTTCGCCACCACCGGGTGGCGGGGGCTGCAGGCCGCGGGCAAGCAAGCCGAGAAGGATTCCCACCGCTTCCTGGTGAACAACGGCCGCGCCAACCACGTCTGGCAGTCCGCCTACCTGGACCAGCACAACGACTTCGTCCGCGACCGCTTCCCGTACTCTTACATCGGCATGAACCCGGACGACATGGGCGAGCTGGCGCTGAAGCCGGGCGACCTAGTCGACGTCTACAACGGCACCGGCGCCACCCAGACTGTCGCCTGGCCGGAGGGGGGCCTCGGCCGCAATCCGACCTTCATGCTGTTCGGCTACCTGACCGGCGTGCAAGGCAACTGTGGTCAGCAAAGCGACCAACGAGTCGATCATCCCGAACCATAAGCAGACCTGGGTCAACATCTGGAAGCTCAGCGACGCACCGGATGCCGTCCGCCACCTGACCTGGAAGACCCAGGAATACCGCGTTCAGGCGTAAGGCCGGACATCCGGCGACGCGGCCGTCCAATCGCGTCGCCACGCTACGCTGCCATCGGGAACCTCATGCGATTCCTTGCCTCGGCGGCCCTCTGCCTGCTTCCCTGGCTTTCGCCCAGACCGCCCCTTCGGCGAGCAACTGTCCCGCGGCCAATGCGGCGCCTGCCAAGGTCTGGACAACCGATACCGCGTCGGCCCCGCCCTCGCCGGTGTGTATGGCCGCAAGGCCGCGTCCGTGGAGAACATCCGCTACTCAAACGCCATGCGCGCCAAGGGAGCGGAAGGACCGACCTGGGCGATGTAACCCTGCACGCCAACCTGACGTCGCCGCGCCAGATCGTCCCCTGGCACGAGCATGCCGTTAGCGGGTACAAAGGACGCGGGCCGCTTGGCCGAGACGACCGTCAGCCGGTTGCGGCTCGCCACCGCACCGGTGGGAACGGCGTGTCCCTGTCCCGGTAGCGAAGCATGGCTCACTCGGGTGGCTTCACAGGCGCGGGTGCCGTCTGGGCGGTCCTACCGCAGCAAGGCGTCGCCTCGGTTTGCTCAGGCTTCGGTGCGCGGCAGGCCACCTGCGGGGCTGGAGCACACAGCACGACGACGGCGCCTCGAAGTCCGCGGCACCGGGGAGCGTGCAGCCGCCGGTCTCCGGCAGGTCGAGTGCGACCCGGCGCGCGGCCTCGACGTCGCCCGCGAGGAAGGCAGCGATGGAGCGCACCTGCTCGTGGCCGGTGGCCAGCAGGAGGTTCGGTGCCCGGCCGTAGCTGGCCATTCCGGTAACGAAAAGGCCGCCGTCCGGCTGCTGGAACTCGAAGGCGCCATGCGGGCGGACGGTGCCGCAGGAGTGCAGGTTGGGATCGATCAATGGGGCCAGCACACGCGGGCAGTCCAGCGCGGGGTCCGAGTCCATGCGGACCTCGGCAAGGATTTTGAGGTCGGGCTGGAGACCAGTGGCGACCACCATCTGGTCGACCTCGATCGCCCAGCCCTCGAGGGCCATGACCTGCAGGGAGCCACCGGCGCCCCGGCGGACCTCATCCACCGAGAAAGGCGCGAGCAACTCGACGACGCCGGACGCGACGAGGTGCCGCAGCCACTGGCCCAGGGCGAAGCGCTCCGGCAGTTGGTCGGCCGCGCCGACGCCTTAGGCCCGCGCCTGGTCCGCGGTGCAGGCCGTCCAGAGGACGGCGGTGCTTGGCGCCTGGGCGGCCAGGCTGGCGAGGTCGATGAGGGTGCCGACGGCGGAGTGGCCGAGCCGACCAAAAGGATGCGCTACCCGGCGCACCGGCCGCGCTCGGCACCGAGGACGTCGGGCATGCCGGAGGCACCGGCCGGGCCCGGGTTGCCCCAGGTGCCGGTGGCCACGATCACGGCGCGGACGGGGAGGCGGCCCTCTCGACCATCGACCTGAAGCCCGACCCCGAAGGGCTGTTCCTCGCGCCGACGTTCCGAACCTTGCCCGCGCGCTGTCAAGAGACGCGGGTGTTCAGGCTAAGGTGGGCGGCAATGCCTGGGATCGCGGCGAGCGGCGCTGGGTAACGGTGGACGAGCTCGCGGCCCGACGGGAAGCCGTCAGGCTCCGGCGCCGTTCATCCGTGGCGGCCAGCGCCCGGTCAGACGCTCTTTCCCTGCCCCTCGCACAAAGCGATTGTACAGCGTCTGGCAAGGGCCATCGCTGACGGGCGCATCAACCCAGCGACCACTAGATGCAGCACCTGGTTAACGCCGGTGATCACCCGCCGATCATCCACACGCGGCACATCACGCAACTTGTTTGGTAGGAGCTGTGCCAAGCGCTGCGACTGCGACAGCCGATCTGTCAGATAGAACATTCCGCTCATCGCGCTCACCTCAACACGACCACAACCAGTAGGAATGCGGCATTGATGTAAAGTTCCCACATTCGTGAACTAGGAATATAATTATGATAAGCCGGTATATGTGCCTGCAGATAGGAAGGTAAGCTTACCCTTAATCCGGCCTTATCCTTGAAGAATAAAAGCTAATTGCGAGTCCTTCTATCATTTGTGATTTAATTCAGGAAAACTGGTTAAACTCTCCCTATGACTAAAGGGATACTTGGTGACATCGCAATAAACCTGTGATCTCGTTGCTTCTGTCCAATGCCTTAGAAGCTCGGGATGCTTGGTGTGTTCAGAAGATACAATGAGTTGTTCGACCTGGACTAGGTTTGTGGAGAAGATAGCAGTGGGTTCTCCATAAATTATCTGTCGGGAATCGAAATAACGCTGAGAAAGGTTGTGGAAATGGAAACAGAAAAACCCTCTTCCTTGTGCGACGCCGAATGGCTCTCGGCGATGTTGTTAAGTATCCAAGAAAACGGTCTTCCACAGCGGCCAGCGGCAAAGGCATTGCCACCTACTGATCGCCGGTGGACGGATACGGCTGGCTGCTCTCCGCTGGATGCCCGGTGCGCGTTGCTCCGGAGGCATCATGACCTGGACTGGCTTCCTGAGGTGCAAGATCTGCCGATCCTGAAATCACGACGACACCGTCCGCCGTTTGGAAGGGGTATCAAGAAGGAATTCACAAGCGCGGTTACCGGTCGAGACATCTTCGCGCACTCCTCATTAGAGTTCGACGTACTGCGAACTCTCGAGCTTGACTGCGCTGTGGAAAACTACATCGAGCAGCCTTTCCTGCTTCGGTACGTTCGCGATAACAAGGTTTGCTTCGCAAAACCTGATATCCTTGTATGCCGCAGTGGTCGCTTGGAATGCATTGAAGTCAAGTTCGAAGCTGATGCCGCCGACGAAGGGAAATGGCTGGCGATAGGTGAGGCTCTCGTGGGGCTTGGTTTTACCTACCAGGTGCTGACCGATCGGCATGTCAGACGTGAGCCACTACACCGGAACGTGCGGACAATCTTCAATCATCGTCACCGTGCACATCGGCTGAGCCGCTCTGCAGCGCAAGAGGTCTTAGATGCCGTGCGATCCCACGGGTCGGCTACAATCGCCGATCTAGAGGTCCACTACAATGTCGTCTTTGAGGACGTGTGCTTCCTCATTCGACATGGGTTGCTGTCATGCGATCTGTCCGCGGGCCCTCTTGATCCGCAAAGCGTAGTTCGCTGGAGCGCGCGCTGCCTGAAAGATCCGTGGCAAGCTCGCAAGTAGGTACGCACAGGATCACCCATCCAGAAGGCGTTGCGAAACGAAACATGTCGTAGACGTGGAGGCTTCGCGTGGCTCTCCTGAGGTTCAAGACTGGCGCGGAGGTCACAATCAAGACTGTGCCCTACCGCTTTGTCGAGTTCATTGATCTGGGCCGTCCAGGAGATGCTCCTGGTTGGTTGATGAGACGCTTGGACGGCAGGGGAACGGACCACTTCCCAGTCTCAGAGTTGAAGCGTCTCTATGATCAGGGACATCTAAAGGCGCTGCATACGGTGGAGAGCGGCCAAGCTGTCGATGCCGAAGTTGCGAGGCGCCATCGAATACACGTGTCGAACGACTTGCCGCCCGCAGACCGGCGAAGGCGACAGGTACGGGCTGAGTTCATTGAGCGGGTTGAAGCCCGTGCTGGGTTCAGCGGCGCTCACGCGAAACTTGGAACGCGTGAAGACGGAAGGCCAGATACGCCACTTCAGCGGGCGCTCGACCAAGTCAGCCATGAAATGCGTGACGACCTACAAGGGCTCGGTCTGCATGACCGAAAGAGGCGAGTGGCAGGCAGTGAAGCCCCTGTGCCGAGTGACCCAGTGGGCAAACCCGGAGACGTTGATCCAAGTGAGCCCCATATCATCGTCGATATGTCGACGTACTACCGCTGGAAGAGAAAGTACGATGGAGAGGATAAGCGTGGCCTCGAAGGTAATCATGCAGCTCGGGGAAACCGGAACCAGCTGAACCCGAGGGTTCGTGAGGCTGCGCTGAAGCACATGGCGCATGTGATCGAGCAGGCGAAGGACAAGCGTGGGGTCGGCAGGCGTGCAACGGTGACGATGGCCGATATTAAGAGTGGAATTGACGTTGCCTTGGCGCCAGATCGGCTCCTCAGCCCTGAGCTCGCCGACGTACTGAAGGCGCCGTCTCTTCCAACCCTTTATCGAATCTGGAATAGCTTTCCGGCGTTCGACCGAGCTGTCGCCACCGAAGGACTCTCGAGGGCTCGAAACAAGTTTCGCTTCATCCGTGGTCATGAGGGACCTCAAGCTCCTTACGAAGTCGTAGAGTACGACGAGACATCGCTTCCATTCATGTTCATCGATGAAGTTCATGGTGTCCCCCTTGGCCGGGCAAACCTGTGTGCTGCCCTATGTGTCGCCACACATGTCTGCGGCGGGTTCAACCTCTCGTTCGAGCCGTTCAGCGACATGACACTCATGAGCACACTGCGACATGCGGTATCGCTCAAATCCTACGTGCGTGATGAGTACCCGCAGATCAAGAACGAGCTGGTGCCAGGAGGTATGTTTCGCTGCATCGGGATCGATAATTCGAAGCAGGCCTGGGGAACAACCCTGAAGCAGGTGGCGCATACACTCGATTGCGACCGGATGTGGCTGCCGCCTCGAACACCATGGTTCAAACCGATAATCGAGGGGTTCTTCAATCTTCTAAATCAATTACTACTTCAGTACCTACCAGGATTCGTGCTTAGCACAAAAATCGATTCTAGTGATTATGATCCGAAGGTTAATGCCTGCATCGGTTTGCGCCAGTTCATCTTTCTGTTCCACGCTTGGCTTTGTGACGTCTACCACCTGAGGCCTCAAGAAGGCTTGGGACATCGATCCCCGAACGCAAAATGGTTTGAAGCGCTTGCACATGGGGAGCCAGGCCTACTTGATTCCGCTGACGACGTCGCTTCGCTATTTGGCGTCGTTCGGAACGGCATTCTGGACCACCGCGGCGTGCGATTCATGAATATCCGCTACGGCGGACCAGAACTAGAAGGCTTAGTAATTTCTGGCGGAACGCAGCAGATGGTCCGCTTCAAGATAGATCCTGGCAACCTCCTTCATGTTCGAGTGTGGCATCCGCGGATCAAGGACTGGGTCGTGGGTGAAGCCTACGAACGCCATTATGCGGATGGTCTCAGCCTGTATGTACATAAACTTGTTCAGGCAGATATTAGGCGGCGGGGTCTTGAGGAGAATGCTGCAAGCCGCGCCGCGAGCCTCCAATATCTGAAGGGGCTGGTTGCCGAATCCCTACCGCAGGTGATGCAGATTGGATCCGGCGCAGCCATAGCACGTGCTCTCGGCCTGAACTCTGATCACCTGATCCGCCCTATAGATGCAACTGGCAGGCTGGCTGCTCCAAGCGGGCCCTTCGAAGGGCAGGCGCGCAATCCTGTTGTACTGCCGCACTCTTCACCAATGCAGACGGTAGTAGAACCAGACTACTCGAAGCAAGCTGAGGCCTCGCATCCTAATTCTCAGGGTGGCACTGCTGCACCAGCGCGTCCGCGGCCCAGGCGCACGCTGCGTGCGGATGACAGCATAGCCCACATTTCAACCGTAATCGGAAAGAGAAACACATGACGGTCGCTCAAACTGTCTCGTTGCAGGCATATACGGCGTTCACTCGCAAGCTCGTCCCACACCGACGTTTCAAGCAGGCGCTCGATGCGGTCACTGAGGCCATGGCTTATGCCGGGGCCGAGGACGAACCTATGAACTTGATGCTAACTGGGCCTTCAGGTGTTGGTAAGAGCACCCTTGTCCGAAATCTGATGGCCCTGCACCCTGTGATACGTGATGGTGTGCGCGTGCAAATGGCCGGTGTCCAAGATGGGACGGCCGACCGAGTGCCCTTGCTGACATTCGAATTCCCATCGGCTCCAACAGACGTAAGTGTTGGGCGTAGGATTCTACAGGCATTGGGAGACCCACGTTGGAGGCTTGGGGATCGAGATGAGCTAACTGACAGAGTTCACCACCTTATCCGCGTTTGCGGCGTCAAAGCCCTTCTTGGTGATGAGGCCCAGCGCATGGTTGACCGAGCTGGTGAGGTTCGTCAGGAGAAGCTAGCTGAATGGCTGAAAGAACTTCACGCAAATACAGGTATCGTTATAGTGTTGGTTGGACTCGGGCGTCTACGTCACCTCATCGAAAAGGACCAGCAATTCAAGCGCCGCTGGGAGGACGAGATACGGATCGAGCAGTACCGTTGGACTGATATCAAGGGTGTCTCGGTCGACGAGGATCAGGAGGAGTTCATTGCTGTTGTTGCAGCGCTCCTCGAAGCTTCGCCTACCCCGATTGCCGAGGAACTCAGTCTCGATGACGATGACAACGCAATTGTTCACTCGAGGGCTCTGAGATTTTATTATGCCAGTTGGGGGATTACTGGATACGTTGTAAAATTGCTTCGTAAGGCAAATCGACTTGCTAGGAGAGCGGGAGGCGAGCACGGCATAATCGACCTTGCTTTGCTAGAGCGAGCCTTTGAGGAAGCATTCGGGACTAAAGGGGGTAAGAAAAACCCGTTTGCGAAGGGTTGGGAGCCATTCCTCCGCAAGGGGGTACCGAATCTTCCGCCACCACTGGAAGATGATGGTACCCTTCTAACGTATAAGCGTCGTCGCCAGACTGTGCGCGATAAGGCACACGACCTTCGAAAAAGCCTGTCGAAGGGATGAGTGAAGTGAGCAGCACCTCTAGGCTTGTTGTCCGCATTCTTCCCGTCGGGGAGGACGAGAGTTTGGCGGGATATCTGCTTCGTGCAGCTGCAGCCAATGCGTACCGGAGTCCGGCTTGGCTGCTGCACAGCTGTGACGAACGTCGGCAGATCGGTGAGCAACACTCGTTGGCAACACTAGCTGGGCTCATGGGTGCCGACACAGACTTACTTGGATTGGCGAAACATTTTTCCGCTGACGCTTCTTCAGTAATGGTCGACGTCACACATCCAAAGATTTGTGTTGCGTGCGTCGGTAGTGCCGCATGGCTGCGTCGGTCATGGGATAATCGGCTGTTCTTGGCTTGTCCAGAGCACAAGTTGCTCCTGTTGGATGTCTGTCCGGCTTGCAACATGCGTCTGACTTGGTTCCGGAAGAGTATCACGCATTGCGCTTGTGGATTCGATCTGCTTGCTTCGAGGCCAAGCGATGCGCCACCCGAACTCGTTGAACTTGCCTCATTGATTGACGATTATGCATGTGGTCGGCCATCAGCTTCAACCACAGCTCCAGTACAGGATGCTGATACGGCCGCACGACTGGTCTGGTTCTTTGCCTCAGATGTCGCTAGCGGATCTCACGGTTGGCGTAGCTTCTACATGTCGAAGCCACCAGTGCTAGCTATGGTTCCGCCGGTGATGAGTGCGGCGCCTGTGCTGCTTGACTGGCCTCGCGGGTTGCATACTTGGCTATCGGCACGAACGCATCCAGACCCGGAAGGAATTGGAGTGCGGGCTGTGTTTGGGCCGGTGCTACATAGAATGCTGAAGAGCTTATCTGGGCATAATTTCGGCTTCTTGCATAACGAAGTACGTACCTGGCTCGCTCGCTGGGAAGGTGGGATGGTAAGATCATGGTCGCCCCTATACGCCCCGCGCGCGAGCGATGGAGTGATTCCCGGTGCTGAGGCTGCTCGGCGACTCGGTGTTGCAGGGGCACGCATCAACGGACTAGTCTCTTCTGGCCTTCTGGAGGCGCGAACGGCGCTGTCAGGGAAACGCACCTTCCATCTGATTCGTGCTTCCGACGTAGATGCTCTAGGTGCTCGCTGCGCAGGTGCAAGCACGCTTGATGTTACTGCTGATAGGCTGGGTATAAGCCAAGGACAGCTAAAACGTCTTGTTCGCGCAGGACTGCTCCCGTGTATCCGAAATCCACCTCGTCGGCGGCCGGGAATTTACATTGAGCCCGCCGAGATAGAGGTTCTTCGCAATAAGCTCTACGAGAGGTGTGGGTCTTCACGGGCACCCGACGATACAGCCACACTCGCGCTGCTTTCTACTCGTGCGTACGCATGCTTTGCCTCGGCAGTTGACGCTGTGTTAGCAGGCCGGATTTGTCTGTGGCGGAGCGGTCTATCCGGTGAACAGCCTCTCTTTGCGCAGTTCGCAGTGAAGTCTGGAAGGTACGAAGGAAGCGATGTCTCTTCCCTAAGCGTTCGAGCGGCCGCTGCAGCATTATGCATGTCCGTTCGGATGATGCCGCGGCTAGTCGAAGCAGGATTGATTGAGACAACGGCTGAATCCAAGTCACGCACTATCGGGAGGCGGTCAATGCGGAGAAACTCGGTAGAAGCTTTCAAACAGCAGTACGTCACGGCAGCTGAACTGGCTCGCGCTTCCGGAACAAGTACGCGCCTGGTTGCGCGTCGGCTCGCGACCACTGGCATCCTTCCAGTCCTGCCTAGTGACAAAGATCGGGGGTTATCCGCGGTTTGGCGACGAGCAGACTGCTTGGTGCCGTGGTGAGCGATGCCCGGCTCGTTGTTCGTGCGGATCCCGAGCCCGATGAATCAAGATTGGGGTTCGCACTACGGCTCTCGTCATTGAATGGGTACCGTTCACCGAATTGGTTACCACGCGAGAAGACAGGAGCCTCGCCAACTGAACGTCTTCCGGCGCGGCGTGGATGGACTACCCTTCACGGTTCACGGGTTCTGACTCTCGCTGAGGTCGATCGGCTACACCCGAAAGTCTGTCCCCATTGTCTGCGTACGCGGGGTATCTTGCCCTTCATGTGGGAGCTGACCTTCTGGACGGCCTGCCCACTGCATGGTTCCCGCATGGTCCACAAATGTCCCAAATGCGGTAAATCACTCTCGTGGCGACGGCGGTATCTGGACGGTTGCTGTTATGAAGGACAGTTATGCAGTGTGAGCACGCCTGCCGTTCCGGTGCCAACATTGGACCTGATGAGTTTACTTGCCTCGCACGTAGGCTTAGCTGCGCCTGCGCCGTCAGAGCAGCTTCGCAACCTCACCGCAAGGTTGGCTTTGGCAGACGTCCTTCAGCTCATTCGGCTACTCGGTCGACTAACTGATCCAACTAGTACTCCTGCCGAGGCAGGTCGAAAAATTCTTCCGCGAATTGCAGAGGTAAAGCTCGACGAAGCTGCTCGGATCCTCTCGAGTTGGCCTCAATCATTGTACGAAGCTTTAGATAAGGCAGGCGGCGCTCACGCAACGAGTGATGTTAGTCTGCGTGCACGATTTGGCGATGCTTACGAGCGGGTAAAAGGGTCCGCGACCGGGCCGCTTGCTTTCGTAGCTAAAGAGTTACAAGCGTATGCGGCATCAGAGTTCAAGGTTGGCCGGTCTCGAGACCGTGAGCTGGGTGAGGCATTGGTGCCGCTGCACCAAGCGCGTATTGGCCTGAATCTTAGCTATGAGAACGCACGGAAGCTCGTGCGACGTGGCGTGCTCCACGTTGTAAGGCAGCGGATGGGTAAGTTCGTCCGTGTCCTGGTGCGCCCTTCGGAACTCGCTCTGGCTGTTCAACAGATGCAGCTCGACACTAGTTTCGTCACAGCTATGGCCTCCCAAGGAGCTTTGTCACGCTCACATGCTGCAGCGCGACTTTCAGTGGGTAAGGCAAACCTCTCAGATATTGTGAAAGCGGGTTTAATCGGTAGTCCAGTGCGAGTAGGGTTTCGTGAGTTTGTAACGGAAGCAGGGATTAATGTCTTATTGAACCGCCTCGAAGCGCTGGCTACCCCTGAAGCGAACTGCTCTGAAGCACATCCGGACGAGGTTACGCTGAGTAACTTCGCTAAGCATACCGATTGCAGTGTGGCTGATCTTTTGGTGGCCGTGCTTTCTCGATCTGGAGCTGTCGTGAGGGTGAATTCCGAGGCGCGGGGAATTGCCCGATACCTTTTCGACAGACGCGCCTTACAAGCATTGCTCCATCCAGCAAACGACTAGTAATTGCTAATCAGTTAGGGAGCCGCAGGCGGTCAAAAAAAGTGTTTTCTTTATTCGGCGGATGCAAAATCATTCGATAATTCGATGAAATCTACTGCATGGACGTTTAGTTTTTCTCGAAGTTGGCGCAATCCATAGCAAAATTCATCTTGTTGTTTGGTGCAAGTAGATGCGCAATTTTTGAGTTACTCGGAGGATATTCTGGCAGTTAATGGATAAATTTTTTATCAAATTCAGAATTCTTCGATCCCGTAAGTAACTGATCCTACGACATCGCGTTTCGCAGATTTTGGGTTTCGGACCAGTGAGGCGCCGCGGACACGGCGAGACGCCGCGCCGGACGGGACGCGGCAAACGCGCGAGCAGCGTGGCCCGGTCCCGCCCGGCCCATGCTGGCCTCTCCGGCCTCCGCCGGCGGGCCTGGGGCGCCGCCCGCGCCGGCTGGCGGGGAGCCGGGGAGAAGGGCGCCGTGGCGACCCGCCGCCGCGCCCTTCTCAGGCCGCGGGCTTCCAGGCCAGCAGCCGCAGCGCGTTCAGCGTCACCAGCACCGTGGCGCCGGTGTCGGCCAGGATGGCGGGCCAGAGGCCGGTGACGCCGAGCAGGGTGGTGACGAGCAGCAGCCCCTTCAGCCCCACCGCGATCCCGACATTGGCCTTCACATTCGCCATTGTGGCGCGCGACAGGCTGACCAGTTCGGCCACGCCCGTGGTCCGGTCCTTGAGGATGGCGGCGTCGGCCGCCTCCAGCGCCACATCCGTGCCGCCCCCCATCGCCACCCCGGCGGAGGCGGCGGCCAGCGCCGGCGCGTCGTTGATGCCGTCGCCCACCATGACCACCGGGCCGGCGGCGCGCAGCGCCGCGATCTCGCGCAGCTTGTCGTCCGGCAGCAGCCCGGCCTTCGCCGTGAGGCCCAGCGGCCCGGCGATGGCTGCGGCGGTGCGGGCATTGTCGCCCGTCAGCATCACTGTCCGCACGCCCAGCCTGGAAAGGGCGGCCACGCCGGCGGCGGCGTCCGCGCGCGGCTCGTCCCGCAGTGCCAGCACGCCGGCCGGCGTGCCATCGGCGAGGACCACCACGGCCGTCTTGCCCTCCGCCTCGAACCGCGCCACCGCCTCCGCCAGTGGGCCGGGCAGCGCCCCGGCCTCCGCCGCGTGGCGCGGGCTGCCGACGCTGATGGCGCGGCCGCCGATCGTGGCGCGGACCGCCCGCCCGGGGATGGCCCCCTGGCCGGAGGCCGCGGGCAGCGCGATGCCGCGCGCCGCCGCCTCCGCCACCACCGCCCGCGCCAGGGGATGGGAGGAACCCTGCTCGGCGCCGGCCGCCAGGGCCAGGAGCTCCGCCTCCGGCAGGCCCGCCGCCGGCAGGATGTCGGTCACCCGGGGCCGGCCCTCGGTGAGCGTTCCGGTCTTGTCGAAGGCCACCGTCCTCGCGCCGCCGATCGCCTCCAGCGCCGCGCCGCCCTTGATGAGCAGGCCCCGCCGGGCGCCGGCCGAGAGGCCGGAGGCCATGGCGGCGGGAACCGAGATCACCAAGGCGCAGGGGCAGGCGATGAGCAGCACCGCCAGGCCGCGATAGACGCTCTCCCACCAGCTCCAGCCCAGCAGGAAGGGCGGCAGGAGGATGACCAGCAGGGAGACGGCCATCGCGCCCGGCGTCCACCAGGCGGAGAAGCGCTCGATGAAGCGCTGCGTCGGCGCGCGAGAGGCGGTGGCCTCCTCCACCATGCGGATGATGCGGGCGATGGTGTTGTCGGCGGCGGCGCGGGAGACCCGCACCCGCAGCGCCCCGTCGGCGTTGATGGAGCCGGCCAGGACGGCCTCGCCCGGGCCGCGCGGGACCGGCACGCTCTCGCCGGTGACGGGGCTTTCGTCGAGGGCGGAGCGGCCCTCCTCGACAAGGCCGTCGCAGGGCACCCGCTCGCCGGGGCGGATGAGGACGAGCTCGCCCACGGCCAGGGCGGCGGAGGGCACCGGCTCGGCCGTGCCATCGGCCCGCAGGCGGAGCGCCGTGCGCGGCATCAGCCCGGCCAGGGCCTTGATGCCCGCCCGGGCGCGGCCCGCCGCCACGTTCTCCAGCAGCTCGCCGACGGCGAAAAGCAGCACCACCATTGCCGCCTCCTCCGCCGCACCGATCAGGGCGGCGCCGATGGCGGCCGTGACCATCAGCGTCTCGATGGAGAAGGGGGAGCCGGCGCGCGCCAGGGCGAAGGCGCGGCGGCCGAAGGGAATCACCGCCAGGGCGGTGGCGGCCAGGAACAGCGGATAGGCCCAGCTCTCGGCCACCGCCAGGGAGAGGGCATGGGCGCCGAGGACCAGCGCCCCGAGCAGCCAGACCAGCCGCGCCTTGGCCGTGGCGTACCAGGGCCTGGCGGCATCGGCCGGGTCTTCGTGGTCGGCATGGGAATGGCCGAAGGCGCCTGCCCCGGCATGGGCGTGGCCGTACCCCGCATGGCCATGCGCGTGGTCCTGCGCCGGGTGGCCGTGCCCCTGGCAGCCATCATGCTCCTGCGGGGGGAGCGCGCCGGCAGGCTGCCCGGCCGGCGCCAGGGGGCGGGCCGTGTAGCCCAGGCCCGCGAGCGCGCGCGGGATGGCCGCCGCCTCCGTCCCGCCCGGCGCCAGCCGCAGGGTGAGCCGCTCCGCCATGAGGTTGACGCTGACCGCCGAGACGCCGGTCAGGCGCCCGAGCGCGGCTTCGACCTTGGCGGCGCAGCCGGCGCAATCCATGCCCTGCACATGCCACGCGAGGGGGAGGGCCTCCGGCGTGGCCTCCAGCCGGGTGGCCTGGAAGCCGAGCGCCGCGACCTGTGCCTCCACCGCCTCGGGCACAGCGGCGCCGGGGGCGAGGGTGGCCCTGAGCCGCTCGGCCATCAGGTTGACGCTGACCGCGCTGACGCCGGGCAGGCGCGAGACCGCCTTCTCGACCTTGGCCACGCAGGAGGCGCAATCCATGCCGGACACGCGCCAGCTGATCTCCCGGTTGTCCTCTTCGCTCCCTCTGCCGTCCATGGCTCCAACTCCTGCTGACGGCGCCTCAGATAGGACTTCCAGCCACTGGAGGTTCAAGGGAAGATCGGCCGGAGGCGGAATTTCGGTGCCGCCCGCCCGCCGGCATCCGGGCGCGGGGCTGGGTGCCGGGGCTTCCGCGCACCATCTTATCCGGCATGGAGAACACGATGCGGCAGATGGGCATCGGCGACCTGTCCCGGCTCACGGGGGTCAAGCCGACGACGATCCGGTGGTACGAGGCCGAGGGATGGCTGCCCCCGCCCGCCCGCACCGAAGGCGGCCATCGCAGCTACGGGGAGGCCCATCTCCGGCGGCTGGGCTTCATCCGCCATTCCCGCGAGCTCGGCTTCCCGATGGCCGATATCCGCGCGCTTCTCGCGCTCGCGGACCGCCCCCGCGACGAATGCTCGGCGGCGCACGCGATCGCCACGGCGCAGATCGCCGAGATCGACGCCAGGCTGCGCCGCCTGCAGGCGCTCCGGAGCGAGCTGGAGCGCATGGCGCAGGGCTGCGAGGGCGGGCAGGTCGGGGAGTGCCGCATCATCGAGACCCTCTCCGACTTCGCCCACGGGCATTGCGCCCATCCCGGGCACGGCTGAGCCGGCCTGGCCACGGCCAGGATGCCCCGGCTGCGGGGCCTCCCGCCCTCATGCGCCGGCGCTCCGCCGGGCTGTGCGCGGCTATGCCGGTCCAGGCCTCGCCGCCCGCCGCGCGGGAGGTGGCGGATAACGGGGGGGGGCGGGAAGGCGCCGGAGGCCCGCTCAGCGCCGGCGGCGCGCCAGGTTCAGGCCGCGCGTCACCGCCCAGACGCCCACCAGCAGCATCAGGGCCAGGGTCACGGTGTAGAACACGGCGCCGGATTTCTCCCGCCCGTGGATGAGGTAGTCGGCGTTCTCGGCCAGCAGGCCGGCCACCAGCCCGCAATAGCCGGCCCAGGCGGCGATCATCGGCGGCGTCTCGTCGTGGCGGGCGCGCCAGGCGGCCCAGAGGAGCGCGGCCGCCACGGCCAGCTCGTCCAGCGCGAGGGGGATGAAGGTGGGGGTGCCGGCGCGGCGGGCGATCTCGCCCCCCGCCATCAGCACCGCCAGGCCGATGGCCAGGATCTGCAGGGTCTTCATGGTCGGGTAACCTAAAGAAAAAGCCGGGGCGGCGCTGCCCCGGCCTGTTCCTCGCCCGGATGGCGGTGCGCTCAGACGCGCATCGGCATCAGCACGTAGAGCGCCTCGGGCTTGGAGGCGTCCACCACCACGGTGGGGGCGGAGCCGTCGGCGAAGCGGAACTCCACCTTGCTCTCGATCTGGTCGGTGATGTCGGCGAGGTAGCGCGCCTGGAAGCCGATCTCGATCGGGCCGTTGCCGTAGGAGACGGCGCCGCCATCCAGCTCCTCCTCCGCCTGGCCCTGGTCGGGGCTGCTGGCGGTCAGCGTCAGGCTGTCCTGCTTCAGGCTCAGCTTCACCGGGCGGGAACGCTCGGAGGAGATGGCGGCCACGCGGGAGACGGCGTCGGCGAAGGCCTTCTTGTCCACCGTCAGGATCTTGTCGTTGCCGCGCGGGATGACGCGCTCATACTCGGGGAAGGTGCCGTCGATCAGCTTGCTGGTCAGGTGCACGGCGCCGAAGGTGAAGCGGATCTTGGTGTCGGAAAGCCGCACCTCGATCGGGTCTTGCGCCTCGTCGGCCAGCTTGCGGATCTCGTTGACCGTCTTGCGCGGGATGATGACGCCCGGCATGCCGGCGGCGCCCTCCGGCAGCGGCTCCTCCACGCGGGCCAGGCGGTGGCCGTCGGTCGCCACGGCGCGCAGCACGGGCTGCCCTTCCACCTCGGTGGCGTGCAGGTAGATGCCGTTGAGGTAGTAGCGCGTCTCCTCGGTGGAGATGGCGAACTTGGTGCGGTCCACCAGCTCGCGCAGCAGCGAGGGGGCGAGGTGGAAGCTGTGCGGCAGCTTGCCCTCGGTCATCGAGGGGAAGTCCTCCACCGGCAGCACCATCAGCGAGGTGGCGAAGCGGCCGGCGCGCAGCGCCAGCGGCGCGTCGCCGCCCGCATGGTCCAGCTCCACCTTGGCGGCATCCGGCAGCTTGCGGACAATCTCGTACAGCGTCGCAGCCGGCGCGGTGGTGCGGCCGGTGCGGGTGACGGTGACGCCCGGCACCGCCTCGACGATGGCGATCTCCATGTCCGTCGCCGTCAGGGTCAGGGCGCCGTCCTGCGCGGCCAGCATCACGTTGGCGAGGATGGGGATGGTGTTGCGCCGCTCCACCACGCTCTGCACATGCGCGAGCGCCTTGAGCAGCACCGCCCGGTCCACCGAGAACTTCATGGCTTGAGCAACCCCCACGCGCCTGGAATCGAGAGAAGGCGCCCTCTCTACCAGCCGGAAAGTGCCGGGGAAAGGCGCCGCGCGCGGAACCGCCGCCGGGCTTGCGCATTCCTCATCCAGCCATGACACCGCCAGACAGCGACGCCCCCGCTCCCGCCATCCCCATCCCCACGGCCGAATGGGCCACCGGCCGCCCCGCCGTGCCCGGCGAGGGGCCGCGTGGCGCCCCCCTGATGTTCGTGGGCGAGCAGCCGGGGGACGAGGAGGACCGGCAGGGCCGCCCCTTCGTCGGCCCTGCCGGCCGGCTGTTCACCCAGGCGCTGGAGGAGGCGGGCGTCGAGCGCGGCGCCGCCTACGTCACCAACGCGGTGAAGCATTTCAAATATACCCAGCGCGGCGCGCGGCGGCTGCACCAGAGCCCGGATGCGGGTGACATCAAGCTCTACCGCCCCTTCCTGCTGGCGGAGGTGGCGGCGGTGGCGCCGCGCTTCCTGGTGGCGCTGGGCGCCACCGCCACCCAGGCGCTGATGGGCCGCAAGCTGCCGATGCTGAAGCTGCGTGGCCAGGTCTTCGAGGCGCCGGAGGAACTGCCGGCCGGGCTGCCGGTGATGCTGACCGTGCACCCCAGCTACCTGCTGCGCCTGCCCGACCCCGAGCTCAAGAAGCGCGAATACGAGCGCTTCGTGGCCGAGCTGCGCTTCGCCGGGCAGGCGGCGCGCGGCGAGATCCGCCGCAACGCCGGCGGCGCGCCGGAAGCACCGCCGAAGCCGGCCCAGCCGGAGCCAGCCAAGGGCGGGCAGGGGATGCTGCCGCTCTGAGCCGCCCTCAGGCCGGCTCGTAGCGGTCCAGCACCGCGCCGGGCAGCTGCATGATCCGCGCCGACCAGGTCCAGAGCAGCCAGCACTCCACCGCCCGGCCTGGGAAGACCTGCCGCAGCAGCGCGCGGTAGGAGGCCATCTGCCGCAGGTAGAGGCCCGGCACATCCTCCACCCGCTCGGGCGGCGGGCGGTTGGTCTTGTAGTCCAGCACCAGCACCCGGTCGGGGGTGATCAGCATGCGGTCCACCTGGCCGGCCAGCGGCAGGCCATTCACCCGCCCGGCCAGCGGCGCCTCGGCCAGGCTGCCGGGGCCGAAGGCGTCGCGCAGCGCCGGCTCGTCCAGCAGGCGCAGCACCTCCGCCAGGGTCTCGGCCCGGTCCTGCTCGCCGAGGCCATGGCCGGTGCGGCCGAGGAAGCGCTCGGCCACCGCGGCGCGCTCGGCCACCGGATAGTCCGGCAGGTGCTGCAGCAGCGCATGGATCAGCCGGCCGCGGCGGAAGCGCTCGCCCGTCGGGTCGGCGCGGCCATGCGGGGCGGCGGTGGGCGTCTCCTCCTCGCCGGGCAGGGCGGAGGGGGAGAGGGTCAGCGCCTCGCTCTCCGGCGCGGCGGGGCGGTGGATCCACTCCGGCAGCGGGCCTTCCTCGCCGGGGTGCTCGGGCTCCGACTCGGCGCGCGGCGGGGCGGCCTGCGCGCTGGCCAGCCGGCGCAGCGGCCCGGCGAAGCTGGCCATGGGCGGGGCGCCGAACTCCTCCGGCGCGAAGGGCATCTCCTCCTCCCCCTCCAGCCGGGCGAAGCCCTGCGCCACGAGGTCGTACCAGCTGCCGGGCTTCGGCTCGCCCCAGGCGCAGACCAGCAGCCGGTCCTCGGCGCGGGTGAGCGCCACGTAGAGCAGGCGGTTCTCCTCCGCCTCGCGCGCCGCGTTGTCGGCCTCCATCAGCGTGGTCCAGGCGGGGGCGAAGAAATCCTTCCGGTTGCGCGGCGCCCAGTAGGGCAGGGGCGGCTCCGCCTCGTCCCACCGCACCGGCTTCTCGCCCCGCCCGCTGCCGACATCGGGCAGGATGACGATGGGCGCCTGCAATCCCTTGGAGCCGTGCGCCGTCATCAGCCGCACCGCGTCGGCGCCGGACTCGGCCTCACGCTTCACCTCGGCGCCACCCCGCCGCAGCCAATGAACAAAACCCTGCAGGCTGGGCGGGTGGCGGGATTCGTAGCTGAGGGCGGCGTTCAGCACCTCGTCCAGCGGGTCGGCGGCATCGGGGCCGAGGCGGGCCAGGATGCGCGCCCGCCCGCCATGCTCGCCCAGCACCTCGGCCAGGATGGAGTGGGGCGTGGCGAGGTCGGCGCGGTCGGCAAGGTCGGCCAGCCACTCGGCGGCGCGGCCGGGGGCGGTGTCCTGGCCGCGGTGCTCCAGCAGGCGCCACCACAGCGGCTGGGTGCGGGCGCGCGCCAGGTCGCACAGCTCCGTCTCGGAGACGCCGCAGAGCGGGCTCTTGAGCAGCGCCGCCAGCTGCAGGTCGTCCTCCGGCAGCAGCAGCACGTCGATCAGCGCCAGCAGGTCCTGCACGGCGATCTGCTCGATCAGCCGCATCCGGTCGACGCCGCCCACCATCACGCCACGCGCCTTCAGGGCGCGGACCAGCAGGTTGGAGAAGCCGGTGCGCCGGCGCAGCAGCACCAGGATGTCGCCCGGGCGGACGCGGCGGCCGCCGCGCGCCGGCAGCGTCTCGTGCCGCACCATGTGGGCGATGCGCGCGGCGAGCGATTCCGCCATCAGCGCCTCGGCATCCGCCTCGGCCACCGGCTCGTCCGGCACGTGCCAGGGCTCGAGCGTGGCGTTGCCGGGCTTCACCAGCGGCGGCCACAGCTCCACCAGCCCGGCATCGGCCTCGCGGTCGGCGCGGTGGCGGAGCGTGTCGCCTTCCTCCACCACCCCGCGCCGCGCCGGGCCGTCGGCGAAGACGGCATCGACCAGCGCCAGCACCGGCGCCGTGGAGCGGAAGGAGACGTTCAGCGGCACGGCGGCGAAGCTCCCCCCCGCCGCCTGCACCGCCTGCGCGAAATGCGCCTCCCACCGGGCGAAGCCGGCGGCGTCGGCGCCCTGGAAGCTGTAGATGGACTGCTTCTCGTCGCCCACCGCGAAGATGCTGCGCGGCGGGCCCTCCTCGCCCTCGGGGCGGGTGCCGAGGCCGGAGAAGAACTCCTCCGCCAGCCGCGCCGCGATCTCCCACTGGTAGGCGTTGCTGTCCTGCGCCTCGTCCAGCAGCAGGTGGTCCAGCCCGCCATCGAGCTTGTAGAGCACCCAGGCGCTGCCGGGGTCGTAGAGCAGGGCGCGGGCGGCCTGGATCAGGTCGTCGAAATCCACCGCGCCGATGCGCGCCTTGCGCGCCGTGTAGGCCTCCAGCACCGGCTGGGCCAGCGCCAGCAGCGCCAGGCTGGCGGCGTGCAGGCGCCAGGCCTTGCGGCTTTCCTCCAGCGCGAAGACCCGCTCCGCCTCGGCCGCCAGGATGGACTGCGCCTCCTCGTGCCGGTCCCGCAGCCCGCCCTTGGTGGCCAGCGACTTGCGCGGCGTGCCCTCGGCGGCGGTGAGGAAGATGGCCGTCCATTCCTCCCAGCGCGCCGCGCGGGCGCCCTCGGGCAGGTCCATCCAGGCCTTCATCGTCTCGCCGCGGGCGCGGTCGTTGGCGTTGCCGCTGCCGCGCAGTAAAGCGGCGGCGCGCACCAGCTCTTCCCGCGCCGCGCCGCGCGCCGCCTCGGCCACCGCCTCCACCTCGCCGCCCTCGGCCGGCAGGCCGAGGCGGCGGCGCAGCACCGCGTCGCTGCCGCGCACGCCCCCGGCGGCGGCGATGGCGGCGCCCAGCCGCTCGCGCTCCTTCACCAGGGTGCGCAGGGTCTCGGAGAAATCCTCGGGCGAGCCGAGGCCGGCCATGGCCTCGATGGCGTCGGCCGGCAGCCGGCCGGAGGCGAGGGTGGCCTCGCGCGCCTCGGCCAGCATGGTGGCGGCCTCCGTCTCCTCGATCAGGCTGAACTGTGGCGGCAGCCCCGCCTCCAGCGGGAAGCCGCGCAGCAGCGACTGGCAGAAGGAATGGATGGTGGCGATGCGCATGCCGCCCGGCTGCTCCAGCACCTCGGCGAAGAGGGCGCGGGCGCGGCGGCGCAGCGCGGCATCGGGCGCCTGGCCGGTCAGGTCGTGCAGGCTGCGCGTGAGCGTCTCCTCATCCGCCACCACCCACTCGCCGAGGCGGCGGGCCAGGCGCTGCGCCATCTCGGCGGCGGCGGCCTTGGTGAAGGTGAGGCAGAGGATGCGCCCCGGCCGCGTGCCCGGCCGCAGCAGCAGGCGCAGCACGCGGTCGGTCAGCACCTTGGTCTTGCCCGAGCCGGCGGAGGCGCCCACCCAGGCCGAGGCGTCGGGGTCCGAGGCGCGGCGCTGCGCCGCCTGTGCGGCGGCACGCGGCGAGAGGGCGACGCCGCCGGCGCGCTCGCCATCCGGCGGGGCTTTGCAGGGATCAGGCCTCATCGGTGTTCCCCCATTCGGCGACGCGGGCCAGGTGGTCGTGGTCGGTGCGCACCGGCTTGCGGCGCGGATGCGGGCGGGCGATGAAGCGCCGCTCGCCCAGCAGGAAGTCCCGCAGCAGGGCGATGGTGTTGTCCAGCGCATCG
The DNA here is from genome assembly GCF_058833935.1 of Roseomonas sp. TS2. Taxonomy (NCBI): domain Bacteria; kingdom Pseudomonadati; phylum Pseudomonadota; class Alphaproteobacteria; order Acetobacterales; family Roseomonadaceae; genus Roseomonas; species Roseomonas sp. TS2. The sequence continues at coordinate 116,261 of NZ_JCACVY010000002.1, forward strand.
GCCGCCAGGGCCTCCGGCTCGCCGGCGACCGGCTTCACCGCGCCCGGCGTGCCGCCGCCGGTGAGCCGCCAATGGGCGAGCGCCGAGACGGGGCGCGGCTCCACCCCCTGGAAGCCGCCCGCCGCGGCGATCGCCGCCTCCAGCGGCATCTGCGGCGCGCGGCCATCCTGCACCTCCTTGTTGGAGGGCGGCGTGCCGGTCTTGTAGTCGATGATGGAGAGGGTGCGGTCGGCCAGCAGGTCGATGCGGTCGGCGCGCACCTTCAGGCGGAGCTGGCCCTGGGCGAGGTCGAGATGCCCCGGCACCTCGGCATGGCGGGTGCGGACAGGCTGGCCGCGCTGCATCGCCTCCTCCTGCGCCACGACGAAGGCGCCGATGCGCGAGAGGCGCGGCCGCCAGAAGGCCAGCAGGCCGGGGCGGGCGGCGGCCTCCTCCAGCGCCGTCTCGGCGGCCTCCTCAAACCATTCGAGCGCGGTGGCGGCGCCGGGCCAGCCGCCGGGGGCGGTCTCCAGCCGGCGGGTCCAGCGCGCCATCGCCTCATGCACCATCTGGCCGTAATCGGCGGCGCCCACCTCGGCGTCCAGCGGGTCGAAGGGCACCAGGCGCAGCACGCGGCGGGCATAGTAGCCATAGGGGTCAGCCATCAGGTCCGCCACCTCGGTGACGCTTATCTC
>NZ_JCACVY010000003.1:0-102752 GCF_058833935.1 Roseomonas sp. TS2
GCGTGACGCCGGTGCTGGACTGGGACGAGGCGCCCGCGCCCCAGCCGCGGCGCAGCCGGCGCATGAGCTGCTCCGCCTGCCGCTGCGCCACCTCGGAGACCAGGCCAGCGAAGACCTGCGCCGTCTCCGAGCGGGCCTGCCAGGCCGGGTAGAACAGCCCGTAGGGCAGCGGCACGGCCGGCAGGAAGCGCCGCATGACGAGCTGCGGCGCGGCCGCCGAGAGCGCCACGAAGGGGTCGGCCAGCGCCAGGCCGAGGCCCTGCGCCGCCATCTGGCACACCACCACGCCATTGGCGGCCTCGAAGCGGTAGCGCGGCATCAGGCCCGCCTGCCGGCAATGCTGCTCCAGCCGCTGCCGCAGCAACGAGCGCGCATGGGTGGCGATGAGGTCGTGCTCCACCAGGGCCGGCAACTCCACCTGCCGGCGCGCGGCGAGGGGGTGGTCGCGCCGCATCACCACCACCGCCTCCACCTCGCAGAGCGGCTCCACCCGCAGGCCGGGGTGCTGCAGGGGCGGCACCGTCACGCCCAGATCGAAATGCTCCTGGCCCACCACCGCCTCGGCATCCAGCCGCACGCGGGTGTCGATGCTGGCGGTGAAGTCCGGCGCGCGGCGGGCCATCTCGGCCAGCGCCTCGCCGAGCAGGGCATTGGCCATCTGCGGCGCGGTGAGGATGCGCAGGTGGCTGTCCCGCTGCCCGCCGCGGATCTGCCCCGCGAGCTGCGCCAGCCCGTCATGCCCGGCCAGCACACGCTCCGCCTGCTGGTAGAAGCGCCGCCCCTCCGGCGTCAGGGAGAGGCGCTGCCGCTCCCGCGTGAACAGGGCGAAGCCGAGGGACTGCTCCAGCCCCGCCAGCAGCCGCCCCACCTGCGGCTGGGTGCGCCCGAGCCGCGCCGCCGCCTGGCTGACCGAGCCGCATTCGACGAAGGCCCGCAGCGCCTCCAGCGCGCTGATCTTGAGCATGCGGCCTCCTCATCCTGTGCGGAAAGCGCATGATCTGCACCGGATAATGCATTTGACGCAAGGACGGCCCTGGCCGAACGCTGACGGAATGATGACAGATGCCGCCCCCCGTACCGGCCGCCCAGGAGGCCCGAAGCGCCATGTCTGACCGCGACGAGAGCGGCACCGCCTGGCGCCTCGCCCCCGCGGACTACGCCGCCCGCCGCGAGGCGCCCTTCGCCCTGCCGGCGGCGCCCGCCTCCCGCTACCTGACCATGCGCGACGGCTGCCGCATCGCCATCGATGTCTGGCGGCCGGAGGGGGCAGAGGGCGCCGTGCCCGCCATCCTGATCCTGACGCCCTATTACCGCCGCTTCCGGCTGCGCGAGGGCGGCAGCGGCGACGCCATCCCCAATGCCGGCAAGTTCGTCCGCCACCTGGTGCCGCGCGGCTACGCGGTGGTGGTGGTGGATGTGCGCGGCACCGGCGCCAGCTTCGGCACGCGCGACAGCTTCCGCTCCCCGCGCGAGCGCGAGGACAGCCGCGAGATCGCCGACTGGATCGTGGCGCAGACCTGGTCGGACGGGCAGATCGGCGCCACGGGCATCTCCTACCCCGGCGCGGCCTCGGACTTCCTGGCCAGCACGGGGCATCCCGCGGTGAAGGCCATCGCGCCGCTCTTCGCCGTGTGGGACACCTACGCGGACAACTACTATCCCGGCGGCATCCTGCTGAAGCAGCTCGCCAAGAGCTATGACGACCTGATGGTCGCCATGGACCACGACCGGCGCGACCTGCTGCGCAACTACGTCTACTACGCCAACCCCGACCTCGCCGGCCCGCACCCGGTGGACGAGGACGCCGACGGCACACTGCTGGCCGAGGCGTTGCGTGAGCATCTCGGCAATTTCCGCCAGCCGGACTTCATGGGCGAGTTCCGCTTCCGCGAGGAGCCGCTGCCCTACGACGCGTCCTTCAGCTCCGCCTCCTTCAGCCCTTATTCGGTGCGCGGCGGCATCCGGCCGGATGTGGCGGTGCTGGCCGTCTCCGGCTGGATGGATGGCGCGGGCTACGCCAACGGCGCCATCTCCCGCTACCTGACGCTGCGCGACAACCCGGTGCACCTCATCCTTGGCCCCTGGGACCATGGCGCGCGCTGCCATGTCTCGCCCTGGCGCCGGGCGCAGACGCCGGATTTTGACCTGCTCGGCGCCCTGCTGCGCTTCTTTGACCACTACCTGCTGCGCCGGCCCACGGGGCTGGAGCAGGAGGCGCCCATCCACTACTTCGCGATGCATGCCGAGGCGTGGCGCAGCGCCGAGGCCTGGCCGCCCGTGCCGGAGACGCGGCGCCTGCTTCTCGCGGAAGGGAACGCCCTGGCCGAGTCCCCCGGCGCGGCGGGGGCCGACACCACCATGGCGGATTTCGCCTGGGGCAGCGGGCCGGGCACGCGCTACGAGCGCATCGCCGGCATCAACAGCACCACCTACCACGCCGACTGGCAGGAGCGGGAAGCCGCGCTGCCGGGCTGGACCTCGGCGCCGCTGCCGCAGGCGATGGAACTGGCCGGGCACGGCCTGGCCGATCTCTGGCTGGAGAGCAGCGAGCCGGATGCCGCGCTCTTCGTCTATCTCTCCGAGGTGGAGGCGGACGGCACGGTGCGCTACGTCACCGAGGGGCTGCTGCGCGCCCTGCACCGCAAGGAGAGCCCGGGGCCGGAGAACTACCGCACCACCTGGCCCTTCCGCAGCTTCCGGCGGGAGGATGCGGCGCCGCTGGTGCCGGGGCGGGCGGAGCGCATCCGCATTCCGCTGCTGCCCGTGGCCTGGGTGTTCCGGGCCGGCAGCCGCCTCCGCCTCTCCCTCTCCGGCGCCGACGCCGACCACGCGGTGCAGGTGCCGCATGGCCGCCCGCCGCGCCTGACCCTGCTGCGCGGCGGCGACCGCGCCTCCGCCCTGGAGCTGCCGCTCCGCCCCTACACCGCTGCCCTGGAGTTGCCCCATGCGACGTCGTGACCTTATTGCCGCCGCAGGTGCCCTTGGCGGCGCCCTCGCCACCACCGGCTGGGGCGCGCTGGCGCCCCGCCCCGCGCACGCCCAGGGTCCCGCCCAGGGCACGGCCCTGCGCATCGGCCTCGGCGGCGCATTCACCACCATCGATCCGCATTTCTACCACGCCGTGCCGAACCACACGGTCGCGATGCACATGTTCGAGCGGCTGATCAACCGCGCGCCGGATGGCCGGCTGATCCCCGGCCTCGCCACGGAATGGAAGCCGCTCTCGGACACGCTGTGGGAATTCAGGCTGCGCCCCGGCGTGAAGTTCCACGATGGCGGCGACTTCACGGCGGACGACGTGGTCTTCACCTTCGAGCGTGCCCGGGACGTGCCGAACAGCCCGGGCGGCTTCGGCGGCTTCCTGCGCGCGGTGGAGCGGGTGGAGGTGATCGACCCGCTGACCATCCGCCTGCACACCCCCGTGCCGGCGCCCGACCTCGGGCCGAACCTCACCTATGTCGGCATCGTCTCGCGCCGGGTGGGGGAGGGGGCCAGCACGGCCGACTACAATTCCGGCAAGGCGGCCATCGGCACCGGCCCCTACCGCTTCGCCGGCTACACGCCGGGCAACCGGGTGGAGCTGGCGCGCCATGATGCCTGGTGGGGCGGCCGCCCGGCCTGGGAGAGCGTCTCGCTGCGGCTGCTGAGCAACCCGGCCGGCCGCACCGCCGCGCTGCTCTCGGGCGATGTGGACCTGGTCGACACCCCCTCGGTCAGCGACCTGCCGCGGCTGCGGGAGGATGAGCGCGTCTCGGTCAAGGCCATCCCCGGCATCCGGCTGATCTACCTGGTGCCGGACCTCTCGCGCGAGGGGGAGAGCCCCTTCGTCACCGACGCGCAAGGCACGCCCCTGCCGCGCAACCCCTTCCGCGACCGGCGGGTGCGCGAGGCGCTCTCCCTCGCCCTGCACCGCGAGGCGCTGGGCGACCGGGTGATGCTCGGCACCGGCACGCCCACCAACCAGTGGATGCCGCCCGGCGGCTATTCCTACGCCCCGAAGGTGGTGCCGCCGCAGCCCGACCCGGCCCGCGCCCGCCGCCTGCTGACCGAAGCCGGCCTGCCGGAAGGCTTCCGCCTGACCCTGCACACGCCGAACGACCGCTATCCCAACGATGCCCGCCTCGCCCAGGCCGTGGCGCAGATGTGGACGCGCATCGGCGTGCAGACCACGGTGGAGGCGATGCCCTGGAGCACCTATGCCGCGCGCGGCGGCCGGCAGGAATTCTCCATGGGGCTGTGGGGCTGGGGCAGCGCCACCTTCGAGGGCGGCTACATGCTGAGCCAGTGCTTCGCCACCAACAGCAAGGAGCGCAGCCTCGGCCTCTACAATTACGGCCGCTACAGCGACCCGGCGCTGGATGCCGCCATTGCCCGCGCCGTCTCCACCGTGGACGAGGCGGAGCGCGAGCGGCTGCTGGTCGCGGCCACGGAGCAGGCCATGGCCGAGACGCCCATCATCCCGCTGCTGATGCTGCAGAACCTCTGGGCGGTGCGGCAGGGCATCGCCTTCCAGCCGCGCTCGGACGAGCGGACCCTGGCCATGGACGCCACCCCCTCATGACCGCCGCGCGCCCCGATCCCTGGCCCGCCCTGGCGCGCCTCGCCCTGGCCCAGGCCGAGCCGGGCCAGCCCGCCGCCCTGTTCCAGGCGCTGGAGCAGGCGCTGGCCGAGGCGGTGGGCCACCGCCTCTGCACCATCCAGATCCACTATCCGGATGGCGAGGCGGAGCGCGTCTGGTCCAACCACCCGGAGCACTACCCGGTGGGCGGGCGCAAGCGCGCCTCCCAGGCGCCGCGGATGCGGGAGTTGATGGAGCATGGCCGCCCCATCCTGATCCGCGCGGCGGAGGAGCTGCGCCGCTCCTACCCCGACCATGCCGGCGCCTCGGCGCTGGGCTGCGGCAGCGCCATGAACACGCCGGTGCGCTGGCAGGGCCGCACCCTGGGGCAGGTGAACCTGATGCACGCCGAGGGCTGGTACACCGAGGCCGACCTGCCGCTGGTGCGCGCCTTCGCGCAGTTCGCCGTGCCTGCCTTCCTGCTTCTCGCCGCCGCCGGGGAAACCGCCGCATGACCACCCTGCCCACCCGCCGCGCCCTGCTCGGGGCACTGCCGCTCGCCGCCGGCCTCGCCGCGCGGCCGGCGGCGGCGCAGGCCGCGCCCTGGCCGCAGGCCCAGCCCATCCGCATGATCGTGCCCTTCGGCGCCGGCGGCGCGACCGACATCGCCGCCCGCGTCATCGCGCAGGAGATGACGGGCGTGCTCGGCCAGAGCATCGTGCTGGAGAACCGGGGCGGCGCCGGCTCCACCCTCGGCACCGGCTATGTGGCGCGCGCGGTGGCCGATGGCTACACGCTGCTCATCACCACCATCAGCGGCCTGGCCATCGGCCAGACCCTCTACCGCGACCGCATCCAGTACGACGCGGACCGCTCCTTCGCGCATGTCGCCATCATGATGGGCACGCCCTACCTGCTCTGCGTCGACCCGCGCCTGCCCATCCGCAGCCTGGCGGAGTATTTGGCGGCGGCGCGGGCGAAGCCGATGGATTACGGCACCTCCGGCGTCGGCGGCGTCGCGCACCTGCTCGGGCTGCGGCTGGCCAGGGCCACCGGCGTGGCGCTGGAGCACGTGCCCTATCGCGGCTCCACCCAGGCCATCACCGACGTCATGGCCGGCGTGGTGCCGAGCGTGCTCGACAGCCTGACGGCCACCAGCGCGCATCTCCGCTCCGGCGCCCTGCGGCCGCTGGCCACCTCGGCGCCGCAGCGCTCGCCCGACTTCCCGGAGGTGCCGACCTTCCGCGAGCTGGGCTACCCGGATGTGGTGGCCGATGGCTGGGCCGGCCTCGCCGCCCCCGCCGGCACGCCGCGCCCGGTGCTGGAGAGGCTGGCCGAGGCGGTGCGCCACGCCCAGGGCACGGCCAACGTGCAGCGCCGCTTCGCCGAGACGGCGACGACGGCGGGCCGCCTCTACCTGGACGAGGCGCAGGCCTTCGTGCGCCAGGAGGTGGCCGCCTGGGCGCCGGTGATCCAGGCCTCCGGCATCACGCCGGACTGACCAAGAGACGGAACCAGGAGGGAGAGACGCGATGCGCGGCATGGTGGTGGCGGCCCAGCCGGAGGCGGCCGAGGCGGGGGTGGAGATCCTCCGCCAGGGGGGCAATGCGGTGGATGCCGCCATCGCCTGCGCCTTCGCGCAGGGGGTGGTGGACCCGCAGATGTGCGGCATCGGTGGCTTCGGCGCCATGCAGCTCTGCCTGCCGGGGCAGGGGGTGCACACGGTGCTGGAGTTCTTCGCCCGCGCGCCCCTGGCGGCGAGCGAGGACATGTGGGAGAGCCGCTTCATCGGCCAGTCGCGCGACGGCTTCGTCTTCCTGCTCGACGACCAGCGCAACGACATCGGCTACGGCGCCATCGGCACGCCGGGCAATGTGGCGGGCTACACGGAGGCGCTCTCGCGCTTCGGCACCATGCCGCTGCGGGCGGTGATGGCGCCCGCCATCGCCCAGGCGCACCAGGGCGTCATGGTGCGGCCCTACATGCACTACTACTGGGCGCTCGACCATGGCGGCGACGGCCAGGTGAACGTGGCGGACAAGCTGCGCTTCAGCGAGACGGGGCGGCAGGTCTACTTCCACGCCGATGGCCGGATGAAGCGCCCCGGCGACACGCTGCGCAACCCGGAGATGGCGCGCACCCTGGAGCGCATCGCCGAGGGCGGGGCGGAGGCCTTCTACCGCGGCGACATCGCGCGCGAGATGGTGGCGGACATGGCGGCGCGCGGCGGCCTGATCACCGCGGGGGATCTCGCCGCCTACCGCGTGCGCGAGAAGGCGCCGGTCTGGGGAAGCTACCGGGGGCGGTGCATCGCCTCCAACCCGCCGCCGGCGGGCGGCGGATCGCTGATCGAGCTGCTGCACATCCTGGAGCATTTCGACCTCGCCAGCCTGCCGCACAACGGCCCGGAGCACCTCCGCATCCTGGCCGAGGCGATGAAGTGGATGACCATCGACAAGGACCGCCACATGGGCGACCCCGACTTCGTCGATGTGCCGCTCGACCGCCTGCTCTCGGGCGGCTACGCCGCCGAAATCGCCGCGCGCATCAAGGCCGGGGAGGTGGCGCATGTGCCCCGCGCCGGGGAGCCGGCGGCCAAGGACCCGCCGGACACCACCGTGGTCTGCGTCATCGACGGCGCGGGCAACGCCGTCTCGCTGACGCACACGCTGGGCATTCCCTCCGGCGTCATCACCCCCGGCCTCGGCTTCATGTACAATGGCTGCATGAGCGGCTTCGACCCGCGCCCGGGCCGCGCCGCCTCCATCGCGCCAGGCAAGAGCCGCGGCAGCGCCATGGCGCCCACCCTGGTCTTCGAGGGGGAGCATCCCGCCATTGTCCTCGGCGCGCCGGGCGGCACCTACATCGTGCCGGCGATCGCCCAGGCGCTGATGAACGTGCTCGATTTCGGCATGAGCATGGCCGAGGCCGTGGCGGCGCCCCGCATCGTCGCGCTGAGCGACACGATCGACGTGGCCAACCGCATCCCGCAGGGCGTGGCGCGGGCGCTGGAGGGGATGGGCTACCCGGTCGCCCGCTCCTACCAGAGCTATGCCTTCGGCGCCCCGCACGGGCTGCGTCGCCTGCCGGATGGCCGCATCGAGGGCGGCGCCGACCCGCAGCGGGACGGCATGGCGCTGGCGGCCTGAGGCGGCGCGGCTACCGCCCCAGCCGGTCCAGCAGCCGCCCGCGCCACACTTCCGCCCAGACGCCGAGGCGCCAGAAGCGGTGCAGCGGCAGCGGCTTCAGCGGCAGCACGGGCATGTCGAAGGCGGCCGCCTCGCCCTCCGCCAGCCGGGCGGCGAGGAGGCGGCCCATATGGCTGGCCAGGGCGACGCCGCGGCCGTTGTAGCCCAGGCAGCAGAGCAGGCCCGGGGCCGGCGCGTGCACATGCGGGTAGTGGTCGGGCGTCACGGCGAGCTGGCCGTTCCAGCCCTCGGCCCAGCGCGCGCCGCGCAGCTGCGGCCACAGCCGCCCGGCATGGCGCATCAGGTAGTCCAGCCGCTCCGGGTCCTGCAGCTCGCGCTGCGGCCCGCGGCCGCCCATCAGCAGCCGCCCCGCCTCGTCCATGCGGTAGTAGACGGTGATGCGGCCCGTCTCGAACACCGCGCCCCGGAACGGCACGATGCCGGCCGCCACTTCGGGCGGCAGCGGCTCCGTGGCGCGGATGGCGCTGAACACGGGCACGATGCTCTCCGCCAGCCCGGGCCAGAGCCCGCCGGAATAGCCGTTGGTGGCGAGCAGGACCTGCCGCGCCCGCACCACGCCCTGCGGCGTCTCCACCCGCCACCCATCCGCCTCCCGCCGCAGGGCGATGGCCGGCGTGCCGCCATGCACCCGCGCCCCCAGCGCCTGGGCGGCACGCGCCAGGCCGCGCGCATAGCCCAGCGGGTTGAGATGCCCGCCGCGGGGATCGAGGAAGCCGAGCGGATAGAAGGCCGTGCCCACCGCCTCTTGCAGCGCCGCGCCCTCCAGCAGCCGCACCGGCATGCCGCGCTCCAGGCAGGCGCGGTGCAGAAGGCGCAGCTCCGCCGCCGCGGCGGGGCTGGTGGCCACGCGCAGCGTTCCATCCTGCCGTGCCTCGCAACGGATCTGGTGGCGGCGGACCAGCTCGAACACGTAATCGGGCGCGGCGTGGCTGAAGGCGACCATGCGGCGGCCCAGATCCGGGCCGAAGCGGGCCTCCACCGCATCCGGCGCGTGCTTCAGGCCGGGATTCACCTGGCCGCCATTGCGGCCGGAGGCACCCCAGCCGGGCTCATGCGCCTCCAGCACGGTGGTGGGGATGCCACGCTCGGCCAGATGCAGCGCCGTGGACAGGCCGGTGAAGCCGCCGCCGATGATGGCGACATCCGTGCTGGCATCGCCCGGCAGCGGCGGCGTGTCCGGCGCCGGGGCGGCGGTCCGCGCGTAGAGGCTCGGCGGCAGGGGGCGGGGCGCGGTCTGGGCCATGCCCGCCACTGTTTTCAAGCCGGCCCGGTGGGTCAAGCCACTGCTTCGCTCCCGTGGAAAACGGTGCCGGCCCCACGAGCAAAGAAACCCTAGAATATATATTATGAAAAATAAATATGGCCTGGAAGCTAAGCCGTGCCGCTCCTGGCTGGCGTGCGTATGGCGCCATTCCCGCGCAGCCTGTAAGGCAGGTCGGCAACGGACCGAAACGACGCAGGCCCTGCCGCGGCGGAACCCGGTGCCTTCTGACGGACAGAAAGGAAGCGTCCATGTCCATTTCCGGCGAGATGCTGATCGGCGCCACGGCCCTGCGCGGCACCGACAAACCCATCCGCGCGATCGAGGCGGCCACCGGCCAGCCGATGGAGCCTGCCTTCGGCGGTGGCACGGCGGCGGATGTGGAGCGTGCCTGCGCCCTGGCCTGGCAGGCCTTCGACAGCTACCGCGAGACCACACCCGAGATTCGCGCCGGCTTCCTGGAGGCCTGCGCCCAGGCCATCCTCGACATCGGCGACGCGCTGATCACCCGCGCCATGGCGGAGAGCGGCCTGCCGCGCGGCCGGCTGGAGGGCGAGCGCGGCCGCACCGTCGGCCAGCTCCGCCTCTTCGCCAAGGAGGTGCGGGATGGCACCTACCTCAATGCCCGCATCGATCCCGCCCTGCCCGACCGCCAGCCGCTGCCGCGCCCGGATCTGCGCCTGCGCATGATCCCGCTCGGCCCCGTGGCGGTGTTCGGGGCCTCCAACTTCCCGCTCGCCTTCTCGGTGGGCGGCGGCGACACCGCCTCGGCCCTGGCCGCGGGCTGCCCGGTGGTGGTGAAGGCGCATTCCGCCCATCCCGGCACCTCCGAGCTGGTCGGCCGCGCCATCCAGTCCGCCGTCAAGGCCTGCGGCCTGCCGGAAGGCGTGTTCTCCCTGCTGTTCGGCTCGGGCCAGGTGGTCGGCCAGGGGCTGGTCGCCGATCCGCGCATCAAGGCGGTGGGCTTCACCGGCTCCCGCGCCGGCGGCACCGCCCTGATGAAGACGGCCGCCGCCCGCCCCGAGCCGATCCCGGTCTATGCCGAGATGAGCAGCATCAACCCCGTCTTCCTGCTGCCGCAGGCGATGGCCAGCCGCGCCGCCGGCATCGGCAGGGCCTTCGTCGGCTCCCTCACCCTCGGTGCCGGGCAGTTCTGCACCAATCCAGGCCTCGTGCTGGCCCTGGACGGTCCGGAGCTGGAGACCTTCCTCGGCGCCGCGACTGAGGCGCTGGGCGGCGCCCCGGCGCAGACCATGCTGACCCCCGGCATCCTCGGCGCCTACCAGGCCGGCATCTCGCACCTCGCCGGCAACAACCGCGTGCGCAAGGTCGCCTCGGGGCAGGTGGCCAGCGCCGCCACCCAGGGCGAGGCCGCGCTGTTCGAGACCACAGCCGAGCACTTCATGGCCGACCCGGCCCTGGCCGAGGAGGTGTTCGGCGCCGCCTCCCTCGTCATCCGCTGCCCGGATGCCGAGACCATGCTCCGCCTCGCCGAGGGGCTGGAGGGGCAGCTCACCGCCACCATCCAGATGGAGGAGGGCGATGTCGAGATGGCGCGCCGGCTGCTCCCGGTGCTCGAGCGGCGGGTCGGCCGCATCCTGGTGAACGGCTACCCGACAGGCGTGGAGGTCAGCCACGCCATGGTGCATGGCGGGCCGTATCCGTCCACCTCCGATGGCCGCTCCACCTCCGTCGGCACCCTCGCCATCGGCCGTTTCCTGCGGCCGGTCTGCTACCAGGACATGCCGGCGGCGCTGCTGCCGGAGGCGCTGCGCGACGGCAACCCGATGGGGCTGTGGCGGCGCGTGGACGGCGTGCTCGGCCAGTCTTGAACGGCGCGGCGCGGCGCGGGCGGTCCGCGCCGCTGATGCCGCTCCGGGGAGGGCACGCCCCCTCCCCGCGCGCGCGTCAGACGAAGGTCAGCAGCCGGCGCGGCGTGCCCACCATGATCGCGTCGATCTCCGCCTCGCTGAAGCCGCGCCGGCGCATCAGCGGGATGACCTTCTTGTAGATGTGCGCATAGCCATGGCCGCCGAACTCGGTCATCTGCACGATGTGGCAGATGTCGTGGCTGATGACGACCTGGTCGCCATGGCCGCGGTCGATGACGCGGCGGATGTCGCGCAGGCGCTGCGCGTCGTTCGGCAGGTCGATGTCCGGGTTCGGCTGGTAGTAGCAGCTCTCCTGGCCGAACAGATCCCATTCCAGGATGACGCCCGCATCGGCCAGGCGGAACAGCCGCTCGTCGTCGAAGATGGTGCGGTCGATATGGTCGATGATGGTGCGCGAGAGGTCGGCGCCATGCGCGCGCAGGAACTCGACCAGCATCCACGGGTGGTCCTGGTCGCGGGCGGGGTGGATGGTGAGCGCCGCGCCGGTCTCCTGCTGCGCCAGGCATGCGGCGTGCAGCATCTTCTTCTCGAGGTCGGTCCAGGGCCACTGGCAGCCGATCTCGCCGAGCAGCCCGGCGCGCACATCGGTGCCCCAGGCGCCGAGCTGGATCTGGTCCACCATCTCCTGCGCCAGCTCATCGACGCCGCGGGCCTCGTTCGCCGGGTCCTGGTAGTCATGCACGTAGTGGCCGCAGCCCATGACGATCTGCGCGCCGCTCTCGCGCGACGCCCGGGCCAGCCCCTCCGGGTCCGGCATCAGCCCGCCGATGGTCAGCTCGACGATGGTGCGGCCACCATGCTGCACCACCTCCGCCGCGGCCCGCGTCGCCACGCCCACATCGAGCTGCGTCGAGTTGCGGTAGTCCTTCACCGTGCGGGTCTGCAGATCCCACCACTGCCCGAGGTCGAGCTCGCCGAGCGGCTTGTCCCGCTCGGGCGGCGGGGTGATGTTCCAGATCAGATGCTCGTGCATCAGGGTGGAGCCGAGCCCGGCGGGGTCGATCAGCCCCAGCACCGTCTGTGCCTTGCCCCGCATCTCGTCGCGCGTCAGCCTCGTCATATCGTTTCCTCTCTCCTTGCCCGATGGGTTCCGCCCCGCCTCAGCCACGCCGCACGTTCCACGCATAGGGCACGCTGCCGGTCAGGAAGCCGCTGAGGTCTGTGCGGTAGGCGGTGCGCATGAAGAACTGGCCCAGCGGGATGATCGGCGCCTGCTCGAAGGAGACGCGCTGGATCTGCTCGGCGATGGCGGCCCGGGTGGCCTCGTCGGGGGCGCTGAGCCATTCCTCCGCCATCCGCTCCACCGCCGCGTTCTCGTACCAGCCGAACCAGCCCTTGTCCCCCTGGCCGCGCAGCACGGGATTGATCGCCGGCGTGTAGATGGAGAGGGAGGGCCACCAGGTGTGGAAGATGCTCCAGCCACCCTGCTCCACTGGCGCGCGGCTGGAGCGGCGCTGCACCACGGAGCCCCAGTCGGTCTCCACCAGCTCGACATTCATGTCCAGGCGCCGCAGCAGGTCGGCCGTCACCAGGCCGAAGGGCGCCATGCTGGGCATGTCCGTCGGGTTGAGGATGACAACACGCTCGCCCTTGTAGCCGGCATCGCGCAGCATCGCCTTGGCGCGTCCCAGGTCGCGCGGCCCCTGCAGCGGTTCGGACCCCGCCTCGGTGCCGTAGGGCGTGCCGCAGGGCCACATGGAGGGGCAGAGGCGGAACAGTTCCGGGTCGTTCGCCGTGACCGCCCGCATGTAGTCCTCCTGCTTGGCGGCGTAGAGGAGGGCATGGCGGATGGCGGCGTTGTCGAAGGGCGCGTGCAGGCAGTTGAAGCGCAGCGTGCCGATGTAGCCCATCGGGTCGTTGACGGCGACCTTCACCCGGCGGTTGCGCTGCAACAGCGGCGCGAGGTCCGGGTGCACCTGGTCCCACCAGTCGATCTCGCCGGCCTGCAAGGCGGCGGCGGCGGTCGCCGCGTCCGGCATCACATGCCACTCGATGCGGTCGAAATGCGCCACCTTGCCACCGCTGCTGCGCTGCGGCGGCTCCTGGCGCGGCACGTAGCCGTCGAAGCGCGCATAGGCGACACGGCTGCCGGAGACATACTCGGCGGCCAGGAAGCGGTAGGGGCCGGATCCCACCATCTCCGTCACCTGCTTGAACGGATCGGTGCGCGCCAGGCGCTCCGGCATCATGAAGGGGATGATGGCGGCGCTCTTGGCCAGCGCCTCCAGCATCAGCGGAAAGGGCCGGTGCAGCCGGATGCGGATGGTGCGGTCATCCGCGGTGCCCCATTCCGCGACGCGCGCGGCCAGGGACTGGCCGAAGGTGTCGCGCCGTGCCCAGCGCTCCAGGCTGGCGGCGCAGTCGCGCGCCAGCACCTTCTCCCCGTCGTGCCAGCGCAGGCCCTCGCGCAGGCGCACCTCCCAGGTGAGGCCATCCTGCGAGACGGTGTGGCCCTCGGCCATCTGCGGGCGCACGCGCAACTCGTCGTCCAGGCCGTAGAGCGTGTCGAACACGTTGTAGGCGTGGTTGGTGGTGACGGCGGCGGTGGTCCAGATCGGGTCCAGCGCCGTGAGGTTGGCCTGCGGCACGAAGCGCAGCACGCGCGCCGCGGAGCCGGCCGCGCGCAGCGGCGGGGCGGCTCCGGCGGCGGCGAGGCCGGCGGCGGTCGCGATGAAGCGGCGACGATGCATCTGTGGTCTCCCGAGATTTGCAGCCCGATCGCCATGCGTCCGGTCGCGTCCGGCGAGCCGATCGGCGTTTCCCCAGTCCAGGCCTTGCGGGCGGCCTTGTTCGTCTTGCAGCGGGCGGCGGAGATGGCGGGAGGAAGGGCCGCGGGCCGCTCCTCCTCCGCCTCCTGCTAGGGGGCCACGCCGCCGGCGCGCAGCAGCGCGGCGCGGGATTCGGCGAACTCGCCGACGGCGGCGACGAAGCGGTCCATCTCCGCCTCGCCCACCGGCAGGCTCAGCGCCACCATGCCGCGCCGCGCCAGGTAGAGGCCGGCCGCCAGCATGTCGAAGAAGAACAGCTCCCGCAGGCCCTCCTCGGCGGGGGTGGCGGCATAGGGGCGGTCCGGTAGGGGCTGGCGGAAATGCACCGTCATCATCGAGCCGAGCCCGGTGAAGCCGAGCGGCACGCCCGCCGCGCGCCCCGCCGCGTTCAGCCGCCCGCGCAGCGCCTCGCCCCGCTGGAACAGCGCCTCGGCCGCCTCGGCGGTGAAGATCTCGCCCATCGCGACGGCGCCGGCGGCCATGGTCAGCACGTTGTTGTTGAAGGTGCCGGCATGCGGCACCCGGCTCTCGAACTGCGCCATGATGTCGGCCCGGCCGCCGAAAGCGCCGAAGCTCATGCCGCCGCCGATATACTTGCCGAGGCAGGTCATGTCCGGCGTGATGCCGAGCCGCGCCTGCAGCCCGCCGCCCGACATGCGGGAGGTCATCACCTCGTCGAAGATCAGCACGGCGCCGGTCTCGTCGGCCAGGGCGCGCAGCGTGGCGAGGAACTCCGGCGTCGCCGGAATGCAGCCGCCGCCGCCCAGCATCGGCTCGACGATGATGGCGGCCAGGTCCTGCGCATGGGCGCGGGCCAGGCGGGTGGCCTCGGCGCTGTCATTGTAGGGCGTGGGCAGGAAGGGCAGCGGCAGGGTGGCCGGGCTCGGCCCCGCCAGCGGGAAGGTGAGCACCCCGCCATGGTAGCCGCCCTGCATCACCATGATGGTGTTGCGCCCGGTGAAGCCGCGCGCGGCCGTCAGCGCCATCAGGTTGGCCTCGGTGCCGCTGTTGGTGAAGCGCAGCCGCTGCAGCGAGGGGAAGCGGCCGCACAGCAGGCGGGCCAGCCTCTCCTCCCCCTGCCCCACCGCGGCGAGGTTGATGCCGCCCTCCAGCGTGGCGTGCAGCGCCTTGTGGATGCGCGGCTCGGAATGGCCGAACAGCCCGGCCGTGTATTCGCCGCAGAGGTCGAGATAGGCATGGCCGTCCAGGTCCCACAGGCGGCAATCCTCGCCGCGCGCCATGGCGGCCGGGAACGGGCCATAGGCGAGCACGGAACGGGTGTTGCCGCCCGGCATCACCTCGCTGGCGCGCTCGTGCAGGGCGGCGCTGCGCGGCCGCGCGGCGGCATAGGCCGCGCGGGCCTCCTCCAGCGCGGTGCCGAGATCGCTGTTGCGGCGCAGGGCGGTGGCCGAACTCATGCAGGTCTCTCCACAGGGGCTTGGCGATGGCCCGGCAGCCCCCCGACTGCCATGCGGGCCGGCGCACGCTACACAGGATGCGACGGCTTGGCGCAGCACCATATGCCATCTCAAGAGCGATGCTATTGTGATCACAAAATGCCAGCAACAGGAATCTCGATGAATCCGCCTGAATCGCATTCCGCCTTGCCGCCCCTGGAGGAACAGGCCTATCACCGGCTCCGGCAGGCCCTGGTGGAAGGCACCTTCGCGCCGGGCGACAAGCTTTCCCTGCGGCGCATCGCCACCTCGCTCGGCACCAGCCCGATGCCGGTGCGCGCCGCGCTGCGCCGGCTGGCGGCGGAGCAGGCGCTGGACCTCACGCCCTCCGGCACCGCCATCGTGCCCCGCCTCACCCGCGCGGCCTTCCTGGAGCTGGGCGAGGTGCGCGCGGCGCTGGAGCCGCTCGCCCTGCGCCTGGCCGCGCCACGGCTCGACGCCGCCACCCTGGCCACGCTGGAGCGGCTGCTGGAGGAACATGCCGGGGTCCGCGGCTCCGGCCGGCCGGAAGACTTCCTGCGCGTGGACCGGGAGTTCCTCTTCACCCTCTACCGCATGGCCGAGGCGCCGCTGCTGCTGGGGATGATCGAAAGCCTGTGGCTGCGGCGCGGCCCGCTCTTCTGGGAGGCGCGCTGGGTGCTGATGGGCCGCCCGGCCGAGCACGCCCACCGCCACGCGCCGATCCTGCAGGCCCTGCGCCTGGGCGACGGCATGGCCGCCGCGTGCGAGCTGGAGGGCGAGATCCGCGACGCCACGGCCTTCCTGCTGGGGGAGATCCGCTTCGCCGGCGATGCCGGGGCGGAGCGCGAGGTGCTGCCCCTGCTGCGGCCCGGAGGCTGAGGCCACCCGGCGGCGCGCGCCCTCGCACATGCAACCCGACTGGACTAAGTCCGATAGGTTCCGCTATGAAGGAGCGCAGGAGGCCCGCCATGCAGACGGTCAACATCCACGCCGCCAAGACGCACCTCTCCCGCCTCGTCGATGCGGCGGCGGCGGGCGAGGAAATCCTCATCGCGCGCGCCGGGCGGCCCGTGGCCCGGCTGGTCCCGCTCGAGGAGGCGCCGGCGCGGCCGCGGCGGCGCCTGGGGCGGCTGGCGGGGCAGCTCTCCATCCCGGCGGATTTCGACGCGCCACTGCCCGAGGAGGTGCTGTCCGGCTTCGAGGCGGGCTGATGCGCCTGCTGCTGGACACCCACATCCTGCTCTGGGCGCTGGCCGAGCCGCACCGGCTCGGCCCCGAGGCCCGCGCCGCGCTGGAGGAGCCGGAGAACGAGGTGCTGTTCAGCGCCGCCAGCCTCTGGGAAATCGCCATCAAGGCGCGGCTGGGCCGGGCGGACTTCGCCTTCGACCCGCAGCGCATCCTCCGCGCGGCACTCGACACGGGCTTCGTCGAGCTGCCGGTGCGCGCCTCCGCCGCCATGCTGGTCGCCGGGCTGCCGCAGCACCACCGGGACCCGTTCGACCATCTGCTGATCGCCCAGGCCATGGCCGAGCCGGTGCGGCTCTACACGGCCGACCCGCTGCTGCCGCCCTATTCCGAACTGGTGGTGCTGGTCCGGTAGGGGCGCCGCTCAGGCGGGGGGCATGCCGGCTTCCTCGGCCAGCCAGTGGCGGAAGGCCGCCAGCCCGGCCTCCGCGGCGCGCGCCGCCTCGCAGAGCAGCACGAAGCCATGCGCGCTGCGCCGCGCGAAGGGCACCGGCACGACCACCCGCCCCGCCTCCAGGTCCGGCCCGATCAGGGCGCGGATCGCCAGCGCCACGCCGAGGCCGCTCGCCGCCGCGTCGATGGCGAGGCCGATGCTCTCGAAGGCGGCGCCCTGGCGCGGGTCCGGCCCCTCCACCCCGGCCGCCGCCAGCCAGCGGGCCCAGTCCCGCGGGCGCTGGCGGGAATGCAGGAGCGGCTTGCCTTCCCAGCGGAAGCCCTGCGGCCCGGCCAAAGCGGGGGCGCAGACCGGCACCGTCTCGATCGGCACGAGGGGCTGCACCAGCAGCCCCGGCCGCGCCGCCGGCCCCGCCACGGCGATCACCGCGTCGAACCGCCCGGGCGAGAGCGCCAGCGGGTCGGCTGTGGTGACGAGGGTGATGTCGAGCCCCGGGTGGCGCGCCTGAAGCCGCGGCCAGCGCGGGATCAGCCAGCGGCTGGCGAAGAGGGCATAGGCGCCGACCGTCAGCGCCTGGCGCGGTGCCGGCGCGGTGGCTTGCGCGACGCCCTCCGCCAGCCGGTCCAGCCCCGCGCGGGCGGCGGCGAAGAGGGTCTCGCCGGCCGGGGTGGGCGTCACGCCGCCGGGGCCGCGCAGGAACAGCGCCACGCGCAGCTCCTCCTCCAGCGCCCGTACCTGGCGGCTGACGGCGCCGGGCGTCACATGCAGCTCGGCCGCGGCACGGCTGAGGCTGCCATGGCGGGCCGCCGCCTCGAAGCAGCGCAGCGCGGAAAGCGAGGGCAGGCGTCGGTAGGTCATGGAGGGGTGTGAGCCTAGCGCAAAACCCCCTGCGGAGAAATCGGCTGGCGCGCGCGGGGGCCGCTGCCCAGGATCGGCGCGGGACGAAACGACCGAACGAGGCGAACGCCATGCATCTCCGCCCTCCCGCGCCGCCTCCCGGCGCAGCCGCCCTGGCGCCGCCGAGCGGTGCCGCCGCCGTGCCCGACAGCCACGGCCTCAACCTTTGGCGCGCCGATCCGGTGCTGCAGCGCCTCGCCGGACTCTACCTGCCGCCCGACCTGCTGGCGCATCTGGCGCCGCATCTGGACCGGCTGGGCGGCCTGGCCGGCGGCCCGCTGGACACGCTGGCCGCGGCCGCCGACCGCAACCCGCCCGTGCTGCACAGCCGCAACCGGCGCGGCGAGGACGCGCAATCCATCGAGTACCATCCGGCCTACCGGGAGATGGAGCGCATCGCCTTCGGCGAGTACGGGCTGGCGGCGCTCTCCCACCGCGGCGGCGTGCTGGGCTGGGACGCGCCGATGCCGCCCGCCGCCAAGTACCTCCTCACCTACCTGCTGGTGCAGGCGGAGTTCGGCCTGTGCTGCCCGGTCAGCATGACCGACAGCCTGACGCGCACCCTGCGCAAGTTCGGCGGCCCGGCGCTGGTGGCGCGCTACCTGCCCGCCCTCACCAGCCAGGATCTCGATACGCTGCACCAGGGCGCGATGTTCATGACCGAGCAGGGCGCCGGCAGCGACATCGCGGCCACCGTCGTCACCGCCGCGCCGCAGGCGGATGGCAGCTGGGCGCTCTCCGGCGACAAGTGGTTCTGCTCCAACCCGGATGCGGACCTCGCCATGGTGCTGGCGCGGCGCGAGGGCGGGCCGCCCGGGCTGCGCGGCGTCTCGCTCTTCCTGTTGCCGCGCATCCTGCCGGATGGCCGGCCCAACCGCTACCGCATCCAGCGGCTGAAGGCCAAGCTCGGCACCCGCTCCATGGCCAGCGGCGAGATCCGGCTGGAGGGCGCCACGGCCTGGCTGGTGGGCGAGCCGGAAGCCGGCTTCCGCCAGATGGCGGACATGGTGAACAACTCGCGCCTCTCCAACGGCGTGCGCGCCGCCGGGCTGATGCGCCGCGCGGCGACCGAAGCGCTGTTCATCGCCCACCGCCGCGTCGCCTTCGGCCGCCGGCTGGTGGAGATGCCGCTGATGCGGCGCCAGCTCCTCAAGCTGCTGCTGCCGGCCGAGCAGGCGCGCAGCATGGTGTTCCAGGCCGCCGAGGCGCTGCGCCGCGCCGATGCCGGGGAGGAGGGCGCCTATGCGCTGCTGCGCATCCTGACGCCGCTGCTGAAGTTCCGCGCCTGCCGCGACGCCCGCAAGGTGACGGGCGACGCCATGGAGGTGCGCGGCGGCTGCGGCTACATCGAGGAATGGTCCGACGCGCGGCTGTTGCGCGACGCGCATCTCGGCAGCATCTGGGAGGGCACCAGCAACATCGTGGCGCTCGACGTGCTGCGGGCGGCGCAGCGGGAGGGCTCGCTGCCCGTGCTGCAACGGCACGTGCTGGAGCTGCTCGGCAATGCCGGCGCGCTGCCCGAGGCGCCGGCGGCGCTGGAGCGCGCCCTGGCCCTGGCCGCCCAGGCCCAGGAGAGGCCGGAGCTGGCGCGGCAGGCGGCCTCCGCCCTCTACCACCTGACCTCCGCCGCCGCCCTGGCCTGGGAGGCCGGGCAACTCGGCCTGCCGGAGCGCCTGGCCCTGGCGCGGCTGGTGCTGCGGCACCGCGTGCTGCCGCGCGACCCGCTGGCACCCGGCACGCCGGAGACGGAGGCGGAGCTGGCGCCACTGCTGGCCGACCCTGGCCAGGGCGCGGGAGCGGTGGCATGATCGGCCGCCGCGCCCTGGGCGCCGCCCTTGCGGCGGCCGCCCTGCCCCTCGCCGCCTTTCCCCTCTCCGCCCTGGCGCAGCCGGGCGGCAAGGTGCTGAGCCTGGTGGTCCCCTTCGCCCCCGGCGGCCCGACCGACCTGATCGCCCGCCGCCTCGCCATGCTGCTGCAGGAGGTCCTGGGCCAGACGGTGGTGGTGGAGAACCGCGCCGGGGCCGGCGGCAATGTCGGCGCCGAATACGTGGCGCGCGCCGCCGCCGACGGGCAGACGGTGCTGTTCGGCACCTCCGGCCCCCTGGCCATCAACCAGATGCTCTATCCTGGCCAGACCTATGACCCGCTGAAGGATTTCGCCCCAGTCGGGCCACTCGGGCGCATCCCGAACGTGCTGGCGGTGCATCCGGACATTCCCGCCCGCTCGGTCGCGGAGCTGGTGGCGCTGGGCAAGGGCGGGCGGGCGCTGGCCTTCGGCTCCTCGGGCAATGGCGCCTCCTCGCACCTGTCGGGCGCGCTGTTCAACAGCATGGCGGTCACGCGCTTCGAGCACATCCCCTATCGTGGCACCGGCCCGGCGCTGAACGACGTGCTGGCCGGCCACATCGCCATGGTGTTCACCGATGTGCTGACCGCCCTGCCGCACATCCAGTCCGGCCGGCTGCGGGCGCTGGGCGTCACCACGGCGGCCCGCTCGGCCGTGCTGCCGGAGACGCCCACCATCACCGAGCAGGGGTTGCCGGGCTACGACGCCTCCGTGTTCTTCGGGCTGGTGGTGCCGGCGGCCACGCCGGCGCCGGCGCGGGAGGCGCTGCGCCGGGCGCTGGAGGGCGCGCTGCGGCAGGAGGCGATGCGCCGCTTCCTGGAAAGCCAGGGCATGCAGCTCGCCCCCGAGGTCACGCCCGCCGCGCTCAGCGCGCTGATGGCCAGCGAGGCGGCGCGCTGGCGCGCCGTCATCCGGGAGACCGGCGCGAAGGCGGATTGAGCCCCTCCCGGTTTGTCAGTCAATCTTCCGATCCTGGCCCGGCTTGGCTAGGATCGCAGAGGAGTTCTGGCAGCAGGGGGCGGTGGAAAGCCGATGACGGAGGACATGGCGTTGCGCGTGGTGCCGCGACCGATGCGCAAGCAGGTCGAGGAAGGCCTGCGGAACGCCATCATGAGCGGCCGCTTCGCCCCCGGGCAGCACCTGCCGGACCGCATGCTGTGCGAGCTGTTCGGCGCCAGCCGCAGCGTGGTGCGCGAGGCGGTGCGGCTGCTGGAGGCGGAGGGGCTGGTCACCACCATCCCCAACCGCGGTCCCTTCGTCAGCTTCCTCTCGCCGGCCGAGGCGGAGCAGGTCTACGAGGTGCGCGGCGTGCTGGAGGCGCTGGCCGGCGAAGGCTTCGCGCTGCGCGCCTCGGCTGCGGAGCGGGCCGAGCTGCGCCGCATCTACGAGGCGCTGGCCGCTCTGCCGCCGCGCGGCGCCGACCAGGCGGTGCTGCTCGGGCTGAAGCGGGAGTTCTACGAGGTGCTGATGCGCGGCAGCCGCAACCCGCTGGTGGGGCGGATGTTCGAGGCCATCATCAACCGCAACACCCAGCTCCGCGCCACCTCGCTCTCCGACCCCGGCCGGCTGCCCGACACGGTGGCCGAGATCCGCCGCGTGGTGGAGGCGATCGAGGCGCGGGACGCGGCCGGCGCCTGGGAGGCGTGCCGCGCCCATGTGCGCAGCGCCGCCGCGGTGGCCCTGCGCATCCTGCGCGAGCGCGAGCAGGAGGCTCGCGCCGCGCCCTCGGCGGCCAGGCCCTGAGGCATCAGACCCTGAGGCGTCAGGCCCTGGGGCGTCAGGCCAGCGCCGCCTCCACCGCCTGCCCCAGCCGCTCGACGATGCGGTCGATATCCGCCGCCGTCGCCGTGTAGGGCGGGGCGATGATCACATGGTCGCCCCGGCGCCCGTCAATGGTGCCGCCCATCGGGTAGATCATCACGCCGGCCGCCATGGCGGCGTCCTTCACCGCCTCGTTCACCTTGCGGGTGGGGTCGAAGCTGCGGCGGCTGGCGCGGTCCTCGACGAATTCCAGCGCCCGGAACAGGCCGCGCCCGCGGATGTCGCCCACATGGGCGTGGTTGCCGAAGCGCTCCTGCAACGCGCCCTCCAGCCGCGCCCCCATGGCCCGCACATTCTCCAGCAGCCCGTCCTCGCGGATGATGCGCTGCACGGCCAGCGCCGCCGCGCAGGCCACGGGATGCGCCTGGTAGGTGTGCCCGTGCTTGAAGGCGCCCGAGCCCTCGGCGAGCGCGCGCACGATCCTCCCCTGCGCCAGGATGGCGCCGATCGGCTGGTAGCCGCCGCCCAGCCCCTTGGCGATGGTCTGGATGTCGGGCGAGACGCCCTCCTGCTCCCAGGCGTGCAGCGTGCCGGAGCGGCCCATGCCGCACATCACCTCGTCCAGGATCAGCAGCGCGCCATGCCGGTCGCAGACTTCGCGCATGGCCGGGAAGTAGCCCGGCAGGGCGGTGACGCAGCCGGTGGTGGCGCCGACGATGGTCTCGGCGACGAAGGCGGCGACATTCTGCGGGCCGAGGCGCTGGAACTCGGCCTCCAGCTCGGCGGCGAGGCGGGCGACATAGTCGGCGTCGCTCTCCCCCGCCTCCTGGCCACGATAGGCGAAGCAGGGCGAGACATGGCTGAAGCAGCCGGCCAGGATCGGCTCGTAGGGCTCGCGCCGGGCCATGTTGCCGCCGAGGCCCAGCGCGCCCAGCGTGTTGCCGTGGTAGCTCTGCCGCCGGGCAATGAAGCGCGTGCGCTGCGGCTCGCCGGTCTCCAGGAAATACTGCCGCGCCAGCTTCAGCGCCGCCTCCATTGCCTCCGAGCCGGAGGAGACGAAATAGGCATGGGTGAGGCCGCCCGGCGCCTCGCCCACCAGCAGGTCGGCCAGCTGCTCGGCGGCCTCGCAGGTGAAGAAGACGGTGTGGGCATAGGCGATCTGCCGCGCCTGCTCGGTGATGGCGCGCACCACCCGCTCGTCGCCATGGCCGATGCAGGCGACGGCGGCGCCGCCCGAGGCGTCGATCACCGGCGGTCCCTCCGCCCCCTGCACCATCAGCCCCCGGCCGGAGACGGCCAGCAGCGGGTCCTTGCGCAGGCTGCGGTGCAGGATGCGGCTCATGAGAGGCTCTCCGAGGCGAAGCGGGTGACGACGTTGCGCAGCATGCGCGAGACGGGATTGTCGAAGCCGTTGTGCGGCAGGCTGCCGCAGAAGGTGATGGAGCCGGTGGAGAACACCGCGCCGCCCTGCGCCGTCTCGAAATAGACGATCTCGGCGCGGATCAGCGCCGCCGGCCTCTCGCCCGTCACGGTGTTGACGTGGGAGAGCAGCTCCTCCGGCACCGCGACGAAATGCGACTGGTGCCCCTCCGAGCGCGCCAGGATGCGGATGTTGGGCGGCGAGCCCTGCTGCGGGTCCGCGCGGTCCAGCTCGAAGCCCGCGGCGCCGCCGCCGGAGAGGCCGAAATCGCCGAGGATGTCCCCCTCGATCCCCTCGAAGATCCAGGCCATGTCCGGCGCGCGGGAATCCGGCAGGCGGCGGTAGTGGGAGCCCTCGAACAGCCCCTGGCTGGAGAAGCCGACGCCCGCCAGCATCTGCGGCGGCCGCCCGTTGCGGCGCCAGAGGCCGCCATAGCCGCCATCGAGCTGCTGGTAGTACTCGCCCGTCTCGGCCGCCCAGGCGCGGATGCCGCCCTCGGCCCGGCGCACCTCGATGACATGCGGCAGGTCCGGCCGCCGCGCCACGCGCCAGTAGAAGCCGTTGCCGCCCAGGTAGCAGAGCCGCCCGCCGGTGCCGACATAGGCCTGCAGCGCATCGAGCGTGCCGGGGGTGTGGTATTCGGGGTGGGAGCCGGTCAGCACCACCTTGTAGGGGCGCAGCAGCTCCACCCCCTCATTGTCGAGATCCTCGTCGGTGAGGATGTCCATTTCGATGCCCAGCGCGTCGGCCCAGGCGATCAGGTGGGTGTCGGCCGGGTAGTGGCGCAGGCCGGAGCCGCGCGCGTCGTTGAAGGTGAGGAAGCCGGGCCGCCAGGTGAGGATGGGCCGCAGCCGCGAGGAGAGCGCCACGCCGCTGTTGTCCGGGTGGCGGTTGTAGGTGGAGTGGGCGTAGTCGTGGTGGTCGTCCGGATTGTGCGGATAGGCGCCCCATTCGTCCCGGCGGGCGCGGTAGGCCGCGTCGGCATTGCCACGCGCATGGTTGGCATAGGCCTGGTAGGTGAAGCTGGAGGCCAGGAACGCCACGCGCGCCGTCGCCGTGCCGCGCGGCGGCAGCACATAGAAGGGGATGATGTCCTCCTGCCCTCCGGCGCGCAGCCGCACGCCATAGGCGCCGCTGGGCAGGCCGGCGGGGATCTCCACGTGGAAATCCGTCTCCCAGCCGCAATCGGCGAGGTCATCGGCGTGGAAGTGGATGGCGGCGTAGTGGCGCGGCGCCTGGGTCCAGACCATGGCGCTGCCATCCCAGCGGGAGCCGCGCACGGCGCGGGTGGGCAGGTTCACCAGCCGGCCGTGCAGGCCGCGCGGGCCGCGGTCGACCACCGACTGCGTGTCGATGCCGATGGAGAAATCCCACCACGCCAGCAGGCCAGGGCCTTCCGCAGGCCCGGCCGGCGGCGCCTTGCCCGTGCACAGGAAGGGGTCCTCAAGGCGGCCGTCGAACACGGCGTGCGGGGCGCCGTCGCGCCAGGCGGCGCCGATGCTGAGCGGCGCGGCGGGCAGCATGTCCAGCCGGAAGCCGGCGGCCTCGGCCGCGCCGGCATCGCCGCCCGCGCCCCAGACCTTGCGCAGCGGCGCCTGGGTGAGGCGCACGGTGCCGTCATGGATCTCGACCGTCAGCGCGTACCAGGCGCGGGGCTGCGGCGGTGCCGCCAGCGCGCAGCTTGCATGGCCGCCGGGCCACTGCGCCTCGAAGACCGGGCCGGCCTTGGAGAGGCTGAGGCGCCAGCCATGGCCGGCCGCATCCTGCCGCGCCATCAGCACGGCGGGCTGGTCGGTCAGCAGCCAGGGCTGCACGCGCAGGCCCAGCGTCAGGCCCCGTGTCGGGTCGGGGGGCAGCGCCACCCCCTCCATCGCCGCCACCAGGGCGCAGGAGCCGAGATGCGTCGGCTGGAAGCGGCCGGGATAGCGCCCCGCGAAAGCCGCCGGCACCGGCCGCAGGATCAGGCCGGGGCCAGCCGGGTTGGGGTCGCCCGAGACGACCCGCACCAGATCGGCCTCGTAATCGCCAGGAAGCGTGGCGGAGACCTTCACCGCCAGCCTCTCGCCGGGGCGGGCCGAGATGCGGTCGAGATAGCCGGTCAGCGGGACGGTCATGGTGCCCTTTCACGCATGCGAGGCTGCGGCGACAGGACAGGACGGCTGGGCAACGATGTCAATATGCAGGATCGCTTCCCAAAATACAGGATTTACCGCGAGGCCCGGCCTGCTATCCTCCGCCTGTGACCACCCCTGACGCCGACACCGTGCCGACCGCCGTGCGCAAGAGCTTCCAGATCCTGGAGGCCGTCGCCGCCGCGCCGCGCCCGCTCTCCGGTCAGGCGCTCGCGGAGCGGCTGGGGCTGACGCGCTCCACCCTCTCGCGCCTGGCGCTGAGCCTGGCGGCGATGGGCTATCTGGAGCGGCTGGAGCGCGGCGGCTGGCAGCTCGGCCCGGCGGCGCTGCGGCTGGGCCTGTCGCGGCTGGCGCATCTCGACATCCGCAGCGTCGCGGCGCCGCTGATGCGGGCGCTGAGCGAGGCGATCGACCTGCCGGTGGACCTCGCCATGCCGGTGGGCGACGAGATGCTGCATTTCGAGCTGGCGCAGATGGCCGGGCAGGTGGTGGTGGCGAGCGAGATGGGCGCGCGCCTCCCCATCGCCCGCACGGCGCTGGGCCATGCGGCGCTGTTCGCCATGGAGCGCCGCCAGCAGGCGGAGACGCTGGAGCGGCTGCGGCAGCGGGCCGGCGCGGCCTGGCCGGCGGAGCAGGCGGCGGTCCGGCACTCCTTCGCGCAGCTGGAGCGGCAGGGCTTCTGCATCGTCATCGGCCAGCTGCGCCCGGATGTGGCGGCGGTGGGCGCCCCGCTGATCGACCCGCGCGGCCAGGGCGTGTTCAGCTTCAGCTGCTCGACCATCGGCGCCGCGGCGGAGGAAGGGCGGCTGGAGGCGGCCGGCCCGCGCCTGCTGGAGATGATCCGCCAAGTGGGTGCCCGCCTCGGCGGCTGAAGAACGGGCTCAGCCCGGCATGGCGCCGCCCAGCACGAACAGGCAGTCGCCGCGCTGGCTGCGGCCAGGCTGGCGCTTGCAGAGCACCAGGCCATCGATCGGGAAGCGGTGCTCCACCGGCGGCTTCCACGGCGTCTCCGGCGTGTGCAGCAGGGCCGCGGGCTGGCCGGCCCGCACTTCCTCGCCCAGCTCCACCAGCGGCTCGAACAGCCCCGGCTCCTCGGCGTAGACGAAATGGTCCTGCCCGCCCAGGCCGACGATGCGCGTCTCCGGCGCCGCGATCCGCGCCTCGGGCGGCAGGATGCCGAGATGGACCAGCAGGTTGCGCACCCCCCGCTCGGCGATGGCCAGCCCCTCGCGGGAGACGGCGCCCGCCCCGCCAAGCTCGGTGCCGAGGCTCGGGATGCCGTGCCGCTCGGCGATGCCGCCCAGCGTCTGGTTGCCCCCCTGCCCCTGGGCACGGCCCTGCACATAGGCCAGCGGCGCGCCGAAGGCCTTCAGCGCCGCGAGCTGCCTCTCGTAGAGCGCCGGGTCTTCCGTGCGGCCGGTGAGCGCGCAGGGGGTGTAGAGCAGCGAGGAGCCGCCCGAATGCAGGTCGCACACCAGGTCGGCGCGCGGGATGAGCTGCTCGCTGATGAACCAGGCGATCTGCTGGGTGACGCTGCCATCCGGGTCGCCGGGGAAGATGCGGTTGAGGTTGAGGTTGTCCACCGGCGAGACGCGGTTGCCGGCCATGGCCGCCGGATAGTTGGCGGTGGGCAGGATGATGACGCGGCCGCGGATCTGCTCGGGCTTTAGGGCCTGGACGAGATTGGCGAGCGCCACCTGCCCCTCATACTCGTCGCCATGGTTGCCGGAGACGAACAGCGCCGTGGAGCCCTCGCCGTTGCGGATCACCACGATCGGGATGGGCAGGAAGCCATAGGCCGAGGCGTGCGAGGAGTGGAACAGGCGCAGATAGCCGGTCTGCATCCCGTCCCGGTCGAGATCGACATCGCAGAGGATGCGGGTGCGGGCGGTCTGGCTCATGCGGCGAATTCCTCGGTGGCTGCCGGGCGGTGCTGCGGGTCGTGCAGGTGGCAGGCGGTGCTGTGGCCGGGCGCGTATTCGCGCAGCGGCGGCGAGACGCTGCGGCAGACCGCCATGGCGTGCGGGCAGCGCGTGTGGAAGCGGCAGCCGGGCGGCAGGTTGAGCGCGCTCGGCATCTCGCCCTCCACCCGCAGCCGGGCGGCGCGGCGCGCGGCGCGCCCGGCTGGGTGCGGCGCCGGCACGGCGGCGATCAGCGCCCGGGTGTAGGGGTGCATCGGGGCGTCGTAGATGGCGGCCTTGGGAGCGATCTCCACCACCCGCCCGAGATACATCACCGCGACCCGGTCCGAGATGTGGCGCACCACCGAGAGGTCGTGCGCGATGAACAGGTAGGTCAGCCCCATTTCCCGCTGCAGGTCCTGCAGCAGGTTGACGATCTGCGCCTGCACCGAGACATCGAGGGCCGAGACCGCCTCGTCGCAGACGATGAAGCGCGGCCGCAGCACGAGCGCGCGGGCTATGCCGATGCGCTGCCGCTGGCCGCCGGAGAATTCGTGCGGGAAGCGCAGCGCCGCCTGGCGCGGCAGGCCGACCAGCTCCAGCATCGCCGCCACGCGCTGCCGCGCCGCGGCGTCGGGCTTCGCGCCGTGGATCACCATCGGCTCCATGACGATGTCCTCCACCGCCATGCGCGGGTTGAGGGCGCCATAGGGGTCCTGGAAGATGATCTGCATGGCGCGGCGCAGGCTGCGCAGCTTGGCCGGCGGCAGGCCGGTGACGTCGGCGCCGTCGAACAGCACCTGGCCATCCGAGGCCTCGATCAGCCGGATCAGCAGGCGGCCGAGGGTGGACTTGCCGCAGCCGGATTCCCCCACCAGCCCCAGCGTCTCGCCCTCCATGATGCGCAGGTCCACGCCATCCACGGCGCGCAGCGTCTCGCCCGGGCGGCGGAACAGCCCGCCGCCGCCGAGGGTGAAGTGCTTGGAGAGCGCCGCCGCCTCGACCAGCGGGCGCGTCATGCCGCCACCTCGGCCGTGGCGCGGATGCAGGCCACGCGGTGCTCCGGCCCGTGCGGGTCGAGCGGCGGGATGGCGGCGGCGCAGGCCGGCACCGCCAGCCCGCAGCGCGGCCGGAAGCGGCAGCCCGAGGGCCGCCGCGCCGGCTCCGGCAGGTTGCCGGGGATGGCCACCAGCCTCGGCTTGGCCGCCGAGAGGGAGGGCACGCAGTCGAGCAGCCCGCGGGTGTAGGGGTGCAGCGGCGCGTCGAAGACCGTGCCGACCGGCGCCTCCTCCACCACGCGGCCGGCATACATCACCATCACCCGGTCGGCCGTCTCGGCGACGACGCCCATGTTGTGGGTGATGATCATGATGGCCATGCCGAACTCGTCGCGCAGGTCCATCAGCAGGTCGAGGATCTGCGCCTGGATCGTCACGTCGAGCGCCGTTGTCGGCTCGTCGGCGATCAGCAGGCGCGGGTTGCAGGCCAGCGCCATGGCGATCATCACGCGCTGGCGCTGCCCGCCGGAGAGCTGGTGCGGGTAGTCGTCGAGCCGCCGCGCGGGGGACGGGATGCCGACCTTCTCCAGCATCTGCACCGCGCGGTCGCGCAGCGCCCGGGTGGAGAGGCGCTCATGCGCGCGGATCGTCTCCATGATCTGCTCGCCGATGCGGAACACCGGGTTCAGCGAGGTCATCGGCTCCTGGAAGATCATGGCGATGCCGGGGCCGCGCACCTTCTGCATCTGCCGCTCGGAGAGGCCGGTCAGCTCCTGCCCGGCGAAGCGCACCGAGCCCGAGACGATGCGCGCCGGCGGCCGCGGCAGCAGCCCCATGACGGTGAGCGCCGTGACGCTCTTGCCGCTGCCGCTCTCGCCCACGATGCCGAGGATCTCGCCCTCCTCCAGGCTGAAGCTGATGTCCTCGACGGCGGTGATCTCGCCGCGCTCGGTCTGGAAGGCGGTGGTCAGGCCGCGGATGTCGAGCAGGCTCATTGCTGGATCCTCAGCCGGGGGTCGAGCACGTCGCGCAGCCCGTCGCCCAGCATGTTGAGGCCGAGCACGGTGATCATCAGCGTCACGCCGGGGATGGCGATGATCCAGGGCGCGTCGCGCATGAAGTCCCGCCCCTCGGCCATGATGTTGCCCCAGGTGGGCGTCGGCGGCACCGCGCCGAGGCCGAGGAAGGAGAGCGTGGCCTCGGACAGCACCGCATAGGCGAAGAGGAAGGAGAGCTGCACGATCATCGGCGCCATGGCGTTGGGCAGGATGTGGTGGCGCAGGATGCGCCAGTGCCCCGCCCCCGCCGCGACGGCGGCCTGCACATACTCCATCTCCCGCAGCACGATGACCGAGGCGCGGACGATGCGGGCCGTGCGCGGGATGTAGACGATGCCGAGCGCCAGGATGACGTTGAAGGTGGATGGCCCCAGCATGGCGGTGACGCCGATGGCGAGCAGGATGGCGGGGAAGGCCATCAGCGCGTCGTTGACCCGCATCAGGATGTTGTCGAGCCGGCGGAAATAGCCGGCCAGGGCGCCGATCAGCGTGCCGAACACGGCGTTCAGCGCGACGACGGACAGGCCGATCATCACCGAGAGCTGCGCCCCCCAGACGACGCGCGACCACAGGCTGCGGCCGAAATTGTCCGTGCCGAACACCCAGTCCCCGCCCGGCGGCTGGAACTTGTTGCGCATGGAGAGGCGGTTCGGGTTGGCGTCGGTGATCCAGGGCGCGGCGGCGGCCATGAAGGCGATGATGCCGAACAGCACCAGCCCGGTGACGAAGAGCCGGTGCCGGAACAGCCGCCGCAGCGTGGCCCAGGCCGGGTGGCGGCGCCGTGGCTCGGTCTCCGGCGCGGCCAGGGTGGCTTCCAGCGGCAGGGCACCCGTCTCACTCATAGCGCACCCGGGGGTCGAGCCAGGCATAGAGCATGTCGATGCCGATGTTGACGAGCACGAGGAAGGCGGTGACCAGCAGCAGCCCGCCCTGCACCAGCGGGTAGTCGCGGTTCAGCACCGCCTGCGTCAGCAGCCCGCCGATGCCGGGGATGGAGAACAGCGCCTCCGTCACCACCGCGCCGGAGAGCAGCAGGCTGATGATGATGCCGATGACGGTGGTGATCGGGATCATCGCGTTGGCGAGGGCGTGCTTGAACACCACCTGCCGCCCCGGCAGCCCCTTGGCGCGGGCGGTGCGGATATAGTCCTGCCGCATCACCTCCAGCATGGTGGAACGGGTGATGCGCGCGAGCAGCCCCGCCTGCAGCAGCGCCAGGGAGATGGCCGGCATGGTGGCGCTGCGGAACCAGCCCCACGGGTCCTCGCCGAAGGGGATGTAGCCGCCGGTGGGCAGCCAGCCGAGGCGCACCGAGAACAGGATGATCATCAGCAGGCCGAGGAAGAAGCTCGGCACCGAGATGCCGATCATCGCGAACATCATCGCCAGCTGGTCGATCAGCGTGTTCTGCCGCAGCGCGGCGAGGATGCCCGCCAGCAGGCCGATGGCCAACGTCAGCACCAGCGCGTAGGCGGAAAGGCCGAGCGTCACCGGGAGCCGCTCGAAGGTGACGGCGACGACGCCCTTGCCCATGAGGATGGAGCGGCCGAGATCGCCCTGCAGCAGCCCGCCATACCAGCGCAGCAGCTGCACCAGGAAGGGCTCGTTTAGCCCGAGATCGGCGCGGATCTGCTCGATCTCGCGCTGGGTGGCGGAAAGCCCGGCGATGGCCGCCGCCGGGTCGCCCGGGATCAGCCGCATCATCCCGAAGGTGATGAGGCTGACCAGCAGCAGCACCGGCACGGCGCTGCCGATGCGGCGCAGGGCGACGCCGATCACCGCATCCGCCTCCCCCGCTCAGCCCTCATGGCTTGATCCAGACATTGCTGAAGCGCGGGATGCGGAAGGGGCGGAAGTTCTGCACGTTGGCGCGCACCGCCTGCACCTTGGTGAGCGAGCCGAAGGGGTAGGCATAGGCCCGCTCCAGCACCAGCTTCTGCATCCGCGCGAAGGCGGCGTTGCGCTCGGCCTCGGTGGGCTTGGTGTTCATGTCGGACCAGGCGGCCTCGACATCCGGGTCCGGCTTGTCGTCGCGCGGGCGGTAGTTGGCGCCGGGGGCGGCCAGGAACTGCATGGTGGCCAGCGCGCCGAGCGCCGGCTGCGTGCCCCAGCCGCTGTGGAAGAAATGCCACTCGGTGCTGTTCACCTTCTGCGACATCTGCACCGAGGTCGGCCAGTCCACCACCTTCAGCTCGGCCTTGATACCGACAGCCTGCATCTGCTGCTGCATGACCAGCGCCGCATTGTACATCGGCGCATAGTCGCGGTTGGTCAGGATGACGATGGGCTCGCCCTTGTAGCCGGATTCGCGCAGCAGCCGCTTCGCCCGGTCCGGGTCGTTGATGTTGTAGGTCTCCTTCCCCGCATCCGTGTAGCTGGGCTGGTTGGGGAACTGGAAGCCGACATTCAGCGTGTAGTTGTTGTCCGTCGCCGCATCCATGATGTCCTCCATGCCCAGCGCGGCCTGCACGGCCTGGCGGAACTTGAGGTTGTCGGTCGGCGGGTGGGCGACATTGGGCAGCGCGATCTGGATCCACCAGTTCTTCAGCGGCAGCACCGTGACGTTCGGGTTCTTCCGCATCGCCTCGACCGACTGCGTCGGGATGTCCTCCACCCCCTGCAGCTCGCCCGTCTCCAGCCCGGCCACGCGGGCCGAGGCCTCGGTGACGATGCGGAAGGTCACGCTGTCCAGGCAGGCCAGCTTGTAGCCGCCGAATCCCGTCGCCTCCTCATAGGCGGTGTTGGGCTTGTAGCCGTCGTACCGCGCGAGGCGGGCATGGCTGCCCGGCGTGAACTCCACCAGGCGGAACGGCCCGGTGCCCACGGGGCGGAGCTGCTGCGGCGCATCATCCTTGTGCTCGGCGGGGATGATGACGATCGGCACGCTGAAGGAGGAGAGCGCCTCGATGAAGGTGGGCTGCGCGCGCGCCATGCGGATGACAAAGGTGCCGGCATCCGGCGTCTCCCAGCCCGCCACGTTGTCCAGCGTGCTGCGCTGCAGCCCGATGCGCTTGTAGCGGTCGAAGGAGGCAGCGACATCGGCCGAGGTCATCGGCTTGCCGTTGTGGAAGGTGATGCCCTGGCGCAGCCGGAAGGTGTAGGCGAGCCTGTCGGGCGATTCCTCGAAGCTCTCGGCCAGCTCGGCGATGGGCTTGTTGTTCTCGTCCCGCGTGACGAGCGACTCGTAGATGTTCATCGCGATGTTGCGGGTGGAGATGGTGCTGGACGTCATCTGGTCCAGGCTGTTGACGTTGGCCTCCTGGCCGAACACCAGGTTCCCGCCCCGGTTCGGGCAGGCGAAGGGCGCGGCGGCGGCCGGCCCCGCGGTCAGGAGCGGGAGGGTGGCTGCGAACAGCGCCGGCAGGGCGCATCCGGTCGTGAAGGCACGCTTCATCGTCAATTCCCCCAGTCGCTGGATGGGATCGCCGGAGCACGGCGCCCGGAAGGCTGCCGGTCAGTGGTGCGGCCCGTCAACCGGAATTCATTGCGAATGCGCGGGGAAGCGATGCCGCGGCGCCCGGTGACGACGCTGCATTGCACAAGGGCTGGACGGCCTGCCCGATTGCAAGGCGACCCGGAACGCAGGGGCCGTCAAGGAATCCTGCCATTTGGGAACGTTCCCGCTGCTGCCGGCAAAGTTGCGAAGGCCTCCGATTGTGCCTTGCCATTCCTTCCCGTCTCGTGGACCCTTTCGTTCCCGGACGGTATTCCAGCAGGGGCGCCTTGAACCGGCTGCCCGCGGAGGAGACCCGCATGGCCGCGACGATCGAGAGCCTCAGCCGCAGCGCCGACGAGGAGGCGGAGTGGGCCCTGCGCCGCGACATGGCGGCCGTGTTCCGCGTCGCCGCGCGGCTGGGCTGGAACGAGCACATCGGCAACCACAACAGCCTGATGCTGCCGGGCAGCGCCACGCGCTTCCTGATCAACCCGCGCGGCTACCTGTTCCAGGAGCTTCGGGCGAGCGACCTCATCGTCTGCGACCTCGAGGGGCGCGTGCTGCAGGGGCGCGGCGAGCTGCGCAAGGTGGCCTTCCACATTCATGCGCGCATCCACCTGCAGAACCCGGCGGCCGCCTGCGTGGTGCATGTGCATCCGCGCTGGCTCACCGCGCTCTCGCTGCTGCGGGATGCCGAGCTGGCGCTCTCGCACCACAACAACCTCCTGCTCAACGACCGCATCGTCTATGACCGCGAGGGCGACGAGCCGGTGCATGTGAACGAGGAAGGCGACCGCATCGCCCGGCTGATGGGCGAGAAGAGCGTGATGGTGATGCGCGGCCATGGCGTCA
This sequence comes from Roseomonas sp. TS2, assembly GCF_058833935.1. Taxonomy (NCBI): domain Bacteria; kingdom Pseudomonadati; phylum Pseudomonadota; class Alphaproteobacteria; order Acetobacterales; family Roseomonadaceae; genus Roseomonas; species Roseomonas sp. TS2. The sequence continues at coordinate 33,047 of NZ_JCACVY010000003.1, forward strand.
CCGTGGTCGGCCCCACCGTGCATGATGCCTTCGACGAATGCTACATCGCCGAGCGCACGGCCATGTACCAGATGACGGCGATGCAGACCGGCCAGCCGCTGCACCGCCTGCCCGAGGGGCTGCGCCGCCACCACCATGGCCCCTGGGGCGAGAAGCTGGATGCGCGGCTGCACCTCGACGCCTGGCACCGCATCCTGGGCCGCGAGGAGCCCGACTACGCGCAGTAGCGCGGGTCAGCCCTCCTCCACAGGCTGGTTGGCGGCCGAGCCCAGGATGTGCGACCGCACGCTGGCGGCCACCCGCGCGGCGTCGCCCGCGTGCAGCGCGGCCAGGATCTCGCGGTGGCCCTGCGCGCTGCGCCGCAGCGACTGCATGGAAGGCCATAGTACCAGCGGCCAGAGCCGGGCGCGGTCGCGCGTCTCGGTCGCCACCTCCACCAGGGCGCGGTTGGGCGAGAAGCCGTAGAGGGTGTCGTGGAAGTCGAGATTGGTGGCGCTCTGGCTCGCCGGGGTGCCCTCCGCCACGGCGCGGTCGAAGGCGTCGGCCTTCGCTTCCAGCAGGCGCAGGGCGGCGGCGTCCAGCTGCGGCAGGGCGGTGAGCGCCGCCTCCACCTCCAGCAGGGCACGCACCGCCAGCATGTCGCGGATGCGCTGGCGGTCCGGCGTGGCGACGCGGAAGCCGCGGTTGGGCACATGCTCCACCGTCTGCCGCAGCGCCAGCTCGGCCAGCGCCGCGCGGATGTCGAAGCGCGTGGCGCCGAAGCGCTCCTCCAGATCCACCTGGCGCAGCCACTCGCCGGCGCGGTAGGCGCCGCCGCGGATGGCGGCCGCGATCTCGGCGGCCAGGGCGCGGCGCGGGCGGGGTGGTCGGGCCATTCGTGATCGTTCCTGTGCTGAAAGAGGGTTGTCAGGGGCGGAACAGCGGCCTTAGCGTATTGGCGCCAATAATTGCGCCAAAGAGCGCCGGGGTCGAGAGCGCCGTTTCCGGCGGGCCCCATCGGGAGAGGACATGTCCATGAACCGGATCGGACGCCGCACGACCCTTGCCCTGCCCGCCCTGCTGCTGCCCGCCGGGCTGCGGGCGCAGGCGAACGCGACAGGAGCCCCCGCCGGCTACCCGCAGGGCTACCAGGAGGTGGTGGCGGGCGCGGAGCGCGAGGGAAGCCTGCTGATCTCCTCCATCATGTCGGCCGAGAACTGGCGGCCGGTGCTGGAGGGGTTCAACCGCCGCTACCCCAAGATCAAGGTGGAGACGCTCGACCTGCCGAACTCGCGCGAGGTGTTCGAGCGCTACCTCGCCGAGCGCGGCACCAACAGCCGCACCGCCGACCTGCTGGCCACCGCCGACCCCTCGGGCTGGATCGAGTTCCAGCAGCGCGGCGAGGTGATGCCCTATGAAAGCCCCGAGGCCGCCGCCTGGCCCGCCTGGTCGAAGCCCTGGCCCGGCGTCTACACCGTCTCGGCCGACCCGCTGGTGTTCATCTACAACAAGATGCTGGTGCCGGAGGCGCAGCAGCCGAAGAGCTTCGCGCAATTCGCCAACCTGGCGCAGGAGAACCGCGCGCGCTGGCGCAACAAGCTGACCAGCTACGGCGCGCACAATGGCGGCTTCGGCTACTCGGCCAATTTCGGCTTCGTGCAGAAGCATGGCGATCAGGCCTGGGAGTGGTTCAAGCAGATCGCCCCCGCCCAGCCGCGCTGGGAACGCTCCGGCGGGCCGATGACCGAGAAGGTCACCTCGGGCGAATACGCCGCGGGCTGGTTCGTCTCCGCCATCACCTTCTGGCCCCGGCTGAACGACCCGGCGCGGGCGCGCGTGCTGGGCTGGAACTTCATCGAGGACGGGCAGCTCGTCATCCTGCGCGGCATGGCCATCCCGAAGGGGGCGCGCAATGTCAACGCGGCCAAGCTGATGCTGGACTACATCGCCTCCGCCGAGGGGCAGCGTGCCTTCGGCCGCGGCGGGCTGACGCCGGCGCGCCCCGACATCCGCCCCGGCGAGGGCATCCGCCACACCTTCAGCTCGATCAGCGAGGCGGTGGGCGGCGAGAAGAACATCGCCTTCATCGACTACAACCCGGCGATGCTGGAGCAGTACCAGCCCTTCATCGACCGCTGGAAGCAGGCCTACGGCGTGAGCTGAGCCGATGAGCCTGGCCATGTCCCGGCCGGAGGCGCCGCCCGCGCCGCCGGCCATCCCGCGCGCCGCGCCGATCCAGTACGGCACCGCGCTGCTGGTGCTCGTGCTGGTGGCGGGGCCGCTGCTGCCCGTGCTGCTGCAATCGGTGCTCGACGGCGCGCTCTACGACGCCGAGTACAACTTGACGCTCGCCAATTTCGCCCGCCTGGCCCGCACCGAGGGCTTCGGGCTGGTGCTGCTGAACACGGTCGTGCTGGCGGCGCTGACCACGCTGGTGGCGCAGTTCGTGGGCACGCTGGCCGCCATCCTGTTCGGCCGCACCGACCTGCCGCTGGCGCGGCTGATGAGCGAGTTCTTCCTCTGGCCGCTCTACCTCTCGGCGCTGGTGCTCTCCTTCGGCTGGTACGCCGTCTATGGCCCGGCGGGCTACCTCACCATGCTGTGGCAGTCGGTGCTGGGCGAGGCGCCCTGGACGCTCTATTCGCTGGCCGGCATGGCGGTCATCGCCGGCGTGTCGCAGGCGCCGCTGGCCTATATTTACTGCCTCTCCTCCGCCAGCATCACCGACCCCTCGCTGGAGGAGGCGGCGCGCGTCTCCGGCGCCGGCACCTTCCGCACGCTGTGGCGCATCACCCTGCCGCTGATGAAGCCGGCCATCGCCTACAGCGCCGTGCTGAACTTCACCGTGGGGCTGGAGCTGCTCTCCATCCCGCTGATCTTCGGCGACCCGGCGGGCATCACCGTGCTCACCACCTTCCTGTTCAACAACGGCATCTCCTCGCCGCGGCCCGACCACGGGCTGGTGGCCACGGCGGCGGCGCTGATGCTGGCGGTGGTGTGCTTCCTGGTCTGGCTGCAGGGGCGGATGCTGGGCAACACGCGCCGCTTCATCACGCTCGGCGGCAAGGCGACGCGGCCCCGACCCTTCCGCCTGGGCGGGCTGCGCTGGCCGCTGTTCATCCTGGCCGCGCTCTACATCCTGGCCACCGTCATCGCGCCGATCGGCGTGCTGGTGCTGCGCGCCTTCACCGCCTTCCTCTCGCCGATGATCCCGCTCTCGGAAGTGCTGACCACCGGCAACTTCGTGCAGATCTTCGAGTACCCCGTCTATTCCCGCGCGGTGTGGAATTCCTTCGTGGTCAGCTTGGTGGGCGGCGCCATCGCCACGGCGCTGATCGGGCTGGTGGCCATCATCGTGCACCGCTCGGAATTCCGCTTCCGCGGCGCGCTGCAGTACCTGGCGCTGTTCCCGCGCGCGGTGCCGGGGGTGGTGGCGGGCATCGGCTTCTTCTACGCCTTCGCGCTGCTGCCCGGGCTCGGCTTCCTGCGCAACTCCATCTGGATCCTGGTGATCGCCTTCACCATGCGCTTCATCCCGGCCGGCATCGGCGCCGTGGCGCCCATGCTGCTGCAGGTGAGCCACGATCTCGACCGCGCGGCCCGCGTGCAGGGCGCCGATTGGTGGACGACCAGCCGCCGCATCCTGCTGCCGCTGATGCGCCCCGCCCTGGTCGGCTGCTTCACCATCCTCTTCATCTCCTTCTTCAAGGAATACTCGACCGCGATCTTCCTCTTCGCCCCCGGCAGCGAGGTCATCGGCACCACGCTGCTGCAATTGTGGGTGCAGGGGGAGGTCGGCCTCGTCGCCGCGCTGGCGACCATCCAGGTGGCGGTCATCGCCGTCTGCGTCGCCGCCGTGCGCGGCATCTTCGGAGTGAAGCTGCATGGCTGACCTGACCATCCAGGGGCTGACCAAGCGCTTCGGCGGCGTCACCGCCGTCGATGACGTCAACCTGCACGTGGCGGATGGCGAGTTCGTCACCCTGCTCGGCCCCTCGGGCTGCGGCAAGTCCACCACCCTCGCCGCCGTGGCGGGGCTCGACCGCGCCGATGGCGGCCGCATCCAGGTGGGCGGCACGGTGTATTTCGACGCCGCGCGCGGCATCTACCTGCCGCCCGAGGCGCGCAGCTGCGGCCTCGTCTTCCAGAGCTACGCGCTGTGGCCGCACATGACGGTGGCCGACAACGTCGCCTTCCCGCTCACCCTCCGCAAGGTGGCGGCGGCGGAGCGGAAGCGCCGGATCGACGAGGTGCTGGCGCTGGTCGAGATGGAGCGCTACGCGGGCCGCTACCCGCACGAGCTTTCGGGCGGGCAGCAGCAGCGCGTGGCGTTGGCGCGCACGCTGGTGTACCGCCCGGCCATCCTGCTGCTGGACGAGCCGCTCTCCAACCTCGACGCCAAGCTGCGCGACCGCGCCCGCGCCTGGCTGGCCGAGCTGCGCACGCGGCTCGGTCTCACCACCATCTACGTCACCCACGACCAGATCGAGGCGCTCTCGCTCTCCGACCGCATCGTGGTGATGAATGGCGGGCGCATCGCGCAGATCGGCACGCCGCAGGAGATCTACGAGCGGCCGGCCGATCCCTTCGTGGCGGATTTCATCGGCACCACCAACTTCCTGCCCGCCCGCGTGGTGGGCGATGCGCCGGCCGGCGGCCGCGCCCTGCTGGAACTGGCCGACGGCCAGCGGCTGGAGGCGGTGGCCGAGCGCGCCGCCCCCGGTGGCAGCCGCGTCACCCTCGCCTTTCGCCCCGAGCAGATGCAGGTGGCGCCGCCGGGCACCGCGCCGGAGGGCGGCTCCGTGCTGGCCACGCGCGTCACCAGCCGCTCCTATGTCGGCGGCAACTGGCAGGTGGGGCTGGAGCTGGCGGGTGCCGCGCTGCGGCTGGAGGCGCGCCAGCCCCCGGCCGAGGACCGGCTCGATCTCTGGCTGCCCCATGCGGGCGGCATCCTGTTCCGGGGAGGCGCCGATGTCGCCGCTTGATACCGCGCGGGCCGCCGGCCTGCCCCATGCCGACTACACGCCCGGCGCCTCCGGCCCGCTGGACGGCGTGCGGGTGCTGGACCTTTCCCGCCTCGTCGCCGGCAACACGCTGACGCAGCACCTGGCCGATTTCGGCGCCACGGTGGACAAGGTGGAGCCGCGCGACGGCGACACGCTGCGCGGCTGGCGGGTGCGCGGCGTGGAGACCGCCTGGAAGGTGCATGGCCGCGGCAAGCGCAGCCTGTGCATCGACTTCCGCCACCCCGAGGCGGTGCCGCTGATCCGCCGCCTCGTCCCCGGGGCCGCCATCCTGGTGGAAAGCTTCCGCCCCGGCACGCTGGAGGCGATGGGCCTGCCGCCGGAGGAGCTGCTGAAGCTGGAGCCGCGGCTGATCATCGTCCGCATCTCCGGCTGGGGGCAGGACGGGCCCTATTCCCGCCGCCCCGGCTTCGGCACGCTGGTGGAAGGCTTCGCCGGCTTCGCCGACATGAACGGCTTCGCCGACCGCGAGCCGGTGCTGCCGCCGATGTACCTGGCCGACACCATCGCCGGCCTCACCGGCGCTTTCGCCGCCATGGCGGCGCTGCGCGCGGTGGAAATGCGGGGCGGCCAGGGCCAGGTGATCGACCTGCCGCTGCTCGATCCGCTGTTCACCGCGCTCGGCCCGCAGGCGGCCAACTACCGCCTCACGGGAAAGACCAAGCCGCGCACCGGCAGCCGCTCCACCGGCGCCGCGCCGCGCAACGTGTATCGCACCAGGGATGGCGGCTGGGTCTGCCTCTCCGCCTCCACCCAGGGCATGGCGGAGCGGGTGCTGCGCTCCATCGGGCGCGGCGAGCTGGTCGAGGACCCGCGCTTCCGCACCAACGAGCAGCGCGTGGCGCATGGCGAGGAGCTGGACGCCATCATCGGCGCCTTCGTCGCCCAGAAGACATTGGAGGAAAACGTGGCCTTCTTCGAAGCCGCCGAGGTCACCATCGGCCCGGTCAACGACATCGTCCGCTTCATGGCGGACCGCCACGTGCAGGCGCGCGGCCTGCTGGCCGAGTACCCGGACGAGGAGATGGGGCAGTTCCCGATGCACGCCATCCCGGCCCGGCTTTCCGGCACGCCGGGCGCCATCCGCGCCCCGGCGCCGCGCCTCGGCCAGCACAGCCGGGACATCCTGGCGGCGCAGGGCTTCGCCGGGGCCGAGATCGAGGCGGCCATGGCCTCCGGCCTGGTGGTGGCGCCATGAGCCCGCGCCCGCACCCGGTGTGGCGCTCCGGCCTGTTCGTGCCGGTGAATGTGGAGCGCTTCCTGGCCCGCGCGCATGAGCGCGGCGCCGACGCCATCCAGCTCGACCTGGAGGACAGCATCGCCCCAGCCGACAAGCCGGAGGCCCGCCGCAGGGTGGAGGCCGCCGTGGCCCGGCTGAAGCGCGAGGCGCGCGCCGACATCCTGGTGCGCATCAACCAGCCGCTGGAGGATGCGGTGCGCGACATCGAGGCGGCGGTGATCCCCGGCGTCGCCGCCATCATGGTGACGAAGGTGGAGGGGCCGGACCATCTGCGGCTGCTGGACGAGCTGGTCTCCCGCCTGGAGCAGCAGCGCGGCCTGCCGGAGGGCGGCATCCGCTTCGTGGCGCTGATCGAGGCGCCGGGACCGCTGGCGCAGGCGCATGCCATCGCCCGCGCCACGCCGCGCACCGTGGGCCTCTCGCTCGGCGCCGAGGACTACGCCACGGCGATCGGCGGCGAGCCGACCGAGGAGGTGCTGCTGATGCCCAAGCAGCAGATTTTGCAGGCGGCGGTGGCCGCCGGGCTGATGCCGCTCGGCACCATCAGCACCGTGGCCGATTATTCGGACCTCGCGGCCTATGAGCGGGTGGTGCGGCGCTCGGCGGCCTTCGGCTTCGTCGGGGCCTCGGCCATCCACCCGGCGCAGGTGCCGGTGCTGAACGCCGGCTTCAGCCCCTCGCCCGAGAAGGTGGCGGCGGCGGAGCGGATGATCGCGCTGGACCGTGAGGCGGCGGCGCAGGGGCGCGGCTCCTTCGCCATCGACGGCAAGATGATCGACATCCCGATCATCCGCCGCGCCGAGGCGCTGCTGGCGCGTGCCCGCGCCATCGCCGCCCGCGCCGCCTGAGGGAAGTGGCGGGCCGGGCACCGCAGGGGTCGCCCGGCCTTGCCGTCTTGCCTTCGGCGGGCTGTTGCTGTTTCCGGTGCCCCGGCGGACTCACGCCGCCGGAAGGACACCGCCCCATGGATGACAAGCCCCTCCTGCTGCGCCATGGCGGCGCCAGTCTCGCCCTGGCCCGCCATGGCGCCGAGCCGCGCTCCTGGCGCGTGGAGGGACAGGAGCTTCTGTGGAACGCCGACCCGGCCTGGTGGCCGCAGACCTCGCCCATCCTGTTCCCCGTGGTCGGCTGGACGCGGGGCGGGGAGATCCGTCACGAGGGCCGGCACTACCCGATGGGCGTGCACGGCTTCGCCGCCGCCAGCCTGTTCGAGGCGGTGTCGCAAGGTCCGGCAGAGGCGCAGCTCCGCCTGCGGGACACGGCGGAAAGCCGCGCCCGCTTCCCCTTCGCCTTCTGCCTGACGGTGTCCTACCGGCTGATGGCGCGGGGCTTCTCGGCCGGGTTCGCCATCCACAATCCGGGCGCCGTGCCCCTGCCCTATGCGCTGGGCCTGCATCCCGGCTTCGCCTGGGACCCGGCGGTGCCGGGCGCCGGGGGCCATGTGCTGCACTTCAGCCGCGCGGAGCGGCCGGAGGTGCCGGAGATCGCCCCGGGCGGGCTGTTCTCGGCGCGGCAGCGGCCGGTGCCGCTGGAAGGCCGCCGCCTGCGCCTGAGCCCCGGCCTGCTGGCGCGGGAGGCGCTCTGCTTCCTGGGGCTGCGCAGCCGGACCGTGTGCTTTCACAACGGCGCGCGGGGCCGCATCGCCCTGCGGCTGGAGAACTTCCCGCATCTGGCCCTCTGGTCCCCGGCCGGCGCGCCCTTCCTCTGCCTGGAAGCCTGGACCGGGCATGGCGATCCGGAAGGATTCAGCGGAGAGCTGGCCGAGAAGCCCTCGATGCGCTGGCTGCAACCGGGGGAAACCGGGCGGCACCGGGTCTCCTTCCGCTTCCTGCCGCCCGGAAAACTCCCAGGCGGCTGAGGCCCCGGCCCGGCCGCCGGGGCGTTCAGGCCAGCAACCGCCCCACTGTGCGGTGCAACGCCGAGGCGATCTCCGCCGGCGTCACCGGCTTGCACAGGACGGCGGCCGCCTTGCCCCGCCAGTCGCCGAGATCGCTGTAGCCGCTCATGAAGACCACCGGGACGCCCTGTGAGGCCAGTTTCTCCGCCACGGAAAACGAGCTGCGTCCGGCCAGGTTGACATCGAGCAGCGCCACATCGGGCCGCGCCTCCCTGCCGAGCAGGCCCAGGGCGGCCTCCGGCGTCGCCGCGGGGCCCAGCACGGTGCAGCCCAGCGCGGCCAGGATCTGGGCGGTATCCTCGGCGATCAGGGCCTCATCCTCGACCACCAGCACCCGCACCCCCTGCAGCGCAGGGGCGGCAGGCGGCATCTCCCCCGGCGCCGGTGCCGCGTCCGGGGAGGCGGCCTGCTCCTCCGCCGCCAGGGAGACCAGCGTGCCGGGCACGGCGATCGTGCAGCGCAGCCCGCCCTCGTCCCAGTCGAGCTCCGCGGTGCCGTCCAGCTGCCCGGTGATCGCCGTGCGCAGCAGGCGGCTGCCGAAGCCCTGCCGGGTGGGCGGCCCCGGGATGGCCGGCCCTCCCCGTTCGCTCCAGCACAGCCGGAGCCTGCCGTCCTCATGCTGCCGCCAGCGCAGCACCACCTGCCCCTCCGGGCGGGACAGGCTGCCATGGCGCGCCGCATTGGTCGCCAACTCATGCAGCGCCATCGAGAGCGGCTGCACCGCCGAGGCCTCAAGGCGCAGCGGCGGCCCGTCCAGCAGGATGCGCTCCCGCCCCGCGGCGGCGCCACGATAGGCGGCGAGTTCCTCCTCGGCCAGGGCCCGCAGGGTCGCGCCGCTCCACTTCTCCCGCGCCAGCAGCTCATGGGTCCGCGCCAGCGCGGCCACTCTTCCCTCCACGGCCTCCGCGAAGGCACGCGGATCGTCGTTGCGGCTGAGCCGCACCACGGAGAGCACAACGGCCAGCACGTTCTTGGCGCGGTGGTCCACCTCGCGCATCAGCAGCCCCTGGCGTTCCTCCGTCTGGCGCCGCGCCGTCACGTCGAACATGACGCCGACGAAGCGCGGGCCGGTGGCCCCGGCGGCGTGGATGAAGCGGCCATAGGATTCCATCCAGCGCTCCATGCCATCATTGGCGCGGCGGATGCGGTAGGTGGCGTGATACAGGCTGCCCTCCTGCTCGGCCTGCCGCCAGGCGCCGCGCAGAACCGGCAGATCCTCAGGGTGGACATGGGTGCGCCAGGCCTCCAGCGTCGTCTCGCCGCCCGGCGGCGGCGTGCGGCCCAGCATCAGGAAGACATGGCGCGAGAAGATGAGCCGGCCGCTGGCGATGTCGAGGTCCCAGCTGCCCATGCCGGTGCCCTCGATGGCCAGCCGCAGGCGCTCCTCGCTGGCCGCCAGCGCAAGGACCGCTCGCTGGTGCTCGGTGATGTCGCGCGTGGTGCCATTGACCCGCAGGGCACGGCCGGTCGCGCGGTCGCGCTCCGTGACCTCCGCATCCACGGCGAGCCAGCGCTCGGCGCCGGTGTCGAAGCGGTGGAAGCGGAAGACGTGATGGACCGTGGAGACCCCCTCCCTCCCCAGAAAGGCCTCCTCGATCTTCCGGGCGAAGCCGGGCCGGTCCTGCGGGTGCACCTGCGCCAGATAGCCGGCCAGGTCTGGCTGAGGGGCGCCGGCGTCCAACCCGTGCAGGCGCTGCTGTTCCTCCGAGCGCCAGAAACGGTCGCGGGCGACATCGTATTCGAACACGCCGAGCTGCCCCACCGCCTGCGCGGTGCGCAGCCGGGCCTCGCCGGCGCGCGCCTCCGCCGCCTGCAGGCGCAGCGTGGCGTCGGCCGCGCCGAGGTGGCGGCGCAACGTCTCGAACTCCGCCACGGCCATCGGCACCGCGCGCAGCGGCGGCGTGGCGCCGGGGCGCGTCACCGTCGCCGCGTCGGCGGTCAGCGCCCGCACCGGGCGCAGCAGCCGCCCTCCCAGCCAGAGCGCAAGAGCCAGGCCTAGCAGCAGCGCCAGGGCCGCGCCCACGGCCAGCGCCTGCATCGGCCGGCGCCAGCTCGCCTCATAGGCCGCCGCGGCCTCGCTGACGGCGATGCTCCAGCCCGGTGCGGCGGCGAGCGTGGCGAAGCCGAGCACCACGGGCTGCCCCTCCAGGGCCTGCCCTGTGAGGAAGCCGCTGGTGCGCCCGACCTTGCCGGCGGCATACCAGCCTGGCGCGGCGCGCCCGACATACCGCGCATGGTTGCGGGAACGGGCGACGACCATGTCGTGCTGGTCCGTCACCACGGCGAAGGCGGTGGGGGGCAGGTTGTGCCGCTCCAGCAGCCGGGCGATGCGGGCGGGGTCCAGCGCCATGCCGATGGCGCGGATGACGCGCCCCTGGCGCGTGACCGGGGCGAAGACGAAAGCCACCTGCCGCCCTGAGCGCAGTCCCCGTGCCAGGCTGCCCACGGCGGGCCGGCCGGTGCGGAAGACCCGGGGCACCGGGGCATCCGGCTCCGGCAGGCGCAGCCCGCTGCCCAATGGTTGCGCGGCCGGCGCCAGGGTGTGCAGCAGCATCGCATAGTCGGGTCCGGGGCCCTGCACCACCACCCAGCTATCCATGGCCGCCGCGATGGCGTGGGCCCGGGCGCGGAACCGGGCGAGGGCCGCCTCGCCTGCCCCCTCGTCCAGCTCTGGCGCCGCGGCCAGGCCGGCCAGGGTCGCCTCATAGGCGCCGATCTCGCGGTCGAGCGCCAGCGCCAGCGCCCGTGCCGTGTCCTGCAGCCGCCCCTCGAAGGCGCCGCGATAGGCCTGGATGGCCTGCCAGGCCACGGCACCGCCGATACCCAGGGCAGGCAGCAGGAGGGCCATGGCGAAGGCGATCAGATAGGCGCGCAGGCCTGGCAGCCAGCGTTCCCGCCCCGCCCCGGCCTGAATGCCCGCTTTGTGCTCTCCAGGCCGATCCGGCTGCGTCATCTGCCACATTCAGCCCGCATTCACACAGGCGAGCGGGCAAGGGCAGCCATGCCATGCCGCATGGGGACGGAGCAAGAGCACACTGCGAAATAGTGCAACCGAGCGTCAGCTCAACCTTTGGGCGATGGCCCAGCCGCCCTCTGCCATGCCGCGGTAGCGGTCCCGATAGCCGATCGCGCGGGGGTCGGCGGCGTTGCCGTCCAGCGCCCGCTTCCAGACGCCCGCCACGATCGAGGCCAGGCGGAACATGGAGAAGATGATGAACACGTCGAGGTCGCGCGGCACCGGCCGCCCTGCCGCCTGCGCGTACTCCGCCACGAAGCTTTCCTGGTCCGGAATGCCGCTCGCGGCGAAATCCTCGCCTAGCAGGCCGGTGGCCCCGCTCGGGCCGGGCGGCATGTGGTAGGTGAGGCAGGCATAGCCGAGATCGGCCAGCGGGTGGCCGAGGGTGGCCAGTTCCCAGTCCAGCACCGCCACCACGCGCGGCTCGGTGGGGTGGATGATGACGTTGCCTAGGCGGAAATCGCCATGCGCGAGCGTCGTCTCGTCATCCGCCGGCAGATGGCGCGGCAGCCATTCGGCCAGCTTCTCCATCTCCGGCATCTCCTCCACCTGCGCGGCGTGCCACTGCTTGGTCCAGCGCGCCACCTGGCGGGCCATGTAGCCCTCCGGCTTGCCGAAATCGCCGAGGCCCGCGGCGCGCCAATCCACCGCGTGCAGCGCCGCCAGCACCCGGGCGAGGTCCGCATAGATGGCGGCGCGCTCGGCCGGGTCTCCGCTGCGCATCACCCGGTCGGGGAAGATGCGGCCGGGGACGTGGTCCATCAGGAAGAAGGGGGTGCCGATGACCGCCGCATCCTCGCAGAGCCAGCGCATGGCGGGCACCGGCACGCCGCTGCCCTCCAGCGCGCGCATCACGCGGTATTCGCGCTCCACGGCGTGGGCGCTCGGCAGCAGCTTGCCGGGCGGCTTCTTGCGCAGCACGTAGTCGCCCGCATCCGTCGCCACATGGAAGGTGGGGTTGGACTGGCCGCCCTGGAACTGGCGGATGGCCACCGCCCCCTCGAAGCCCGGCAGCCGCCCGGCGAGGTGGCGCCGCAGCGCCGCCTCGTCGAAGCGGTGGTTCTCCAGCACGGGCACCAGCGCGGGCGTGCCGGCCAGCGCGCTCTCTGGCATGGCCCTACTCCTCCCCGGTGGCCGGCGAGCCCGCGACGATCCCGCCATCGATGACGATGGTCTGCCCCGTCATGAAGCTGCCGGCCGCCGAGGCCAGGAACACCGCCGCGCCGGCGATCTCGTCCGGCTCGCCGATGCGCTGGAGCGGTGTGTCCCGCGTGCGCTTGCGGTAGATCTCGGGGTCCTCCCACAGCGCGCGGGCGAAGTCGGTGCGCACCAGGCCGGGGGCGATGCAGTTGGCGCGCACGTTGCGCGGCCCCCATTCCACCGCGATGTTGCGCACGAGCTGCATGTCGGCCGCCTTGGAGATGGCATAGCCGCCCAGCACCGGCGAGCCGCGCAGCCCGGCGATGGAGGAGATGACGACCACCGTGCCGCCGCCGCGCTCCGCCATGCCCGGCATCACCATGTGGGCCAGCCACAGGTTGGAGCGGACATTGGAGCCCATGATCTTGTCGAAGGCCTCGTCCGGCATGTCGATGGCCGGGCCGAAATAGGGGTTGACCGCGGCGTTGCAGACCAGCGTGTCGATACGGCCCCAGCGCGCCATGGTGGCATCGACCAGCGCCTGCAATTCCGGCTTGCGGCCGATGTTGCAGGCATAGGCGAAGGCCTCGCCGCCGCGTGCGGTGATGCCGTCCACCACCTCCTGGCAGGCGTCGAGCTTGCGGGAGGAGACGACGACCTTCGCCCCCTGCTGCGCCATGCGCTCGGCGATGGCGCGGCCGATGCCGCGCGAGGCGCCGGTGACGACCGCCACCTGCCCGGTGAGGTCGAAGAGCGAGCGGTCCATGGCGGTGTTCACACGGATTCTCCCGGGCGGGCGTTGCGCGGGGCGCGGTACTTGTTCAGTTCCATGCGGCCGAGCTGGAACTTGTGCACCTCGTCCGGCCCATCGACGATGCGCAGCGTGCGGGCGATCTTGTACATGTAGGCCAGTCCGAAATCCTCGGTGACGCCGGCGGCGCCATGCGCCTGGATCGCCCAGTCGATCACCTGGCAGGCCATGTCCGGCGCCGCCACCTTGATCTCGGCGATCTCGGTGCGCGCCACCTTGTTGCCCACCGTGTCCATCCGCCACGCCGCGTGCAGCGTCAGCAGCCGGCACTGGTCGATCAGGATGCGCGACTGCGCGATGCGGTCGATGATCACGCCCTGGTCGGCGAGCGGCTTGCCGAAGGGGCGGCGCTCCAGCGAGCGGCGGCACATCATCTCGAGCGCCCGCTCGGCCAAGCCGATGGCGCGCATGCAGTGGTGGATGCGCCCCGGGCCAAGCCGCCCCTGCGCGATCTCGAAGCCGCGGCCCTCGCCGAGCAGGATGTTGCCCGCCGGCACGCGCACATTCTCGAACAGGATCTCGGCATGGCCGTGCGGCGCGTCGTCGAAGCCGAACACCGGCAGCATGCGCTTGATGGTGACGCCCGGCGTGTCGCGCGGCACCAGGATCATCGATTGCTGCTTGTGCTTCTCCGCCTCCGGGTCGGTCTTGCCCATGACGATGAAGATGGCGCAGCGCGGGTCGCCCGCGCCCGAGGACCACCACTTGCGGCCATTGATGACGTAGTGGTCGCCATCCCGCACGATACGCGTCTGGATGTTGGTGGCATCCGACGAGGCGACATCCGGCTCCGTCATGGCGAAGCAGGAACGGATCTCGCCGGCCAGCAGCGGCTTCAGCCAGCGCTCCTTGTGCTCCTCGGTCGCGTAGCGCTCCAGCGTCTCCATGTTGCCCGTGTCGGGCGCGGAGCAGTTGAACACCTCGCTCGACCACGGGTAGCGGCCCATGATCTCGGCCAGCGGCGCGTATTCGAGGTTGGTGAGGCCGGCGCCATGGCCCGATTCGGGCAGGAAGAGGTTCCACAGCCCCGCCTCGCGCGCCTTGGGCTTCAGCGCCTCGGTGATCGGCACCGGCTGCCAGCGGTCGGTCATCGCCGCCTGCTGCTCGTGGTGCAGGTGGTCGTTCGGCGCGATGTGCTCGTCCACGAAGGCGAGCAGCCGCTCCCGCAGCGCCGCCACCTTCGGCGAGTGACTGAAATCCATCCGTTCCGCTCCGTCTCTTTGTTCAGGTCGATTGGGTGTGGCGCACAGGCTTGCGCGGATGCCGCCGCGTGTCCAGGCTGGGCGCCAAGGATCGCCCGGGAGAACGCCGCCGATGAAAGCCATGCTCTGCCACGCCTATGGTCCCCCTTCCGGCCTGCGCGCCGGGGAGCTGCCGGAGCCGGTGGCCGGCCCTGGCGAGGTGCTGCTGCATGTCGAGGCCTGCGGCGTGAACTTCCCCGACACGCTGCTGATCGAGGGGCGATACCAGCAGAAGCCGCCCCTTCCCTTCGCGCCGGGCGGCGAGGTGTGCGGCACCGTGGCGGCGCTGGGCGAGGGCGTGGCGGGGCCGCCCCTCGGCACCCGCGTGGCGGCGCTGATCACCTGGGGCGGCTTCGCCGAGGCCGTGGCGGTGGAGGCGGCGCGCATCGTGCCGGTGCCGGAGGGCGTGGCGCCGGCGGCGGCGGCCTCCATCTGCCTTGCCTACGGCACGGTGCTGCACGCCCTGCGCGACCGCGGCGCCCTGCAGCCCGGCGAGACGCTGCTGGTGCTGGGCGCGGCGGGCGGCACCGGCATGGCGGCCATCCAGATCGGCCGGCTGCTCGGCGCGCGCGTCATCGCCGCCGCCTCCACGGCCGAGAAGCGCGCGGCCTGCCTGGCGCAGGGCGCCGAGGCCGCCATCGACTACACCGCCGAGGGCTGGCGCGACGAATTGCGCGCCCTCACCGGCGGGCGCGGCGTGGACGTGGTGTTCGATCCCGTCGGCGGCGCGCAGGCCGAGCCGGCGCTGCGCTCCATGGCGTGGCGCGGGCGCTACCTGGTGGTGGGCTTCGCGAGCGGCGAGATCCCGCGCCTGCCCTTCAACCTCGCGCTGCTGAAAGGCTGCGCCATCGTCGGCGTGTTCTACGGCGATTTCGCGCGGCGCGAGCCGGAGGCCAACCGCGCCCTGCTGGCCGAGCTGTTCGCCTGGGTGGCGGCAGGGCGGCTCGCGCCGCACATCTCCGCCACCTACCCGCTGGATCAGGCCGCCGAGGCGCTGGAGGCGCTCGCCACGCGGCGCGCCACGGGCAAGCTGGTGCTGCTCACCCACGCGGCGCCGTCTCCGGAGGCCGCAGCGCGATGAGCGCGTCCACCGCGAGCTGACGGGTGCCGTTGCAGATCACCGGGTTCACGTCGATCTCGGCGATGCGGTCCGCATGGTCCGCCGCCAGCTCCGAGACGCGCTGGACGATGCCGGCCAGGGTGTCGAGATCCACGGCGGGCAGGTTGCGGAAGCCCTCCAGCAGCTTCGCGCCCTTCAGCCGCGCCAGCATCGCCCGCGCCTCGGCATGGCCCACCGGGGCGAGGGCCACGGCGCTGTCGCGCAGCAACTCCACCAGGATGCCGCCCAGACCCACCAGCACGGTTGGGCCGAAGAGCGGGTCGCGCACCGCGCCCACCACCATCTCGATGCCGGCCGGCACCATGGGCTGCACCAGCACGCCGTTAAGGCGCGCTTGCGGCGCCGCGCGGGCGGCATTGGCCATCACCTCGGCATGGGCGGCGCGCACCGCCGCGGCGTCGCCCAGGTTCAGGCGGATGACGCCGGCCTCCGTCTTGTGCGGCAGGTCGGGGGATTCGACCTTCAGCACCACCGGGTAGCCGGCGGCCTCGGCGGCGGCCACGGCGGCCTCGGCGTCGTTCACCAGCGTCTCGGCCACCACGGGCACGCCATAGGCGGCGAGCACGGCCTTGGCCTCGCGCTCGGTCAGCACCGGGCCGGAAGCGCGGTCCAGCAGCGTGGCCACGGCCCCGGCGGCGCCTTCGGGGGCAGCGCGGCGGCGGTCCGGCGCGCCCGCCGCGCGGAGCGCCCCGCGCGCCTGCCAGGCACCGATCGCCGCCATGCAGCGGTCCATCGAGCGGAACAGCGCCACATGCGGCTGCGCCTCCGCCTCCCGCGCGCCGGGGCCTTCGAGATACTGGCTGGTCCAGACCACGCAGGCGGGCTTGCCATGCTCGGCGGCGAGCTCGTTCAGCATGGCGAAGCGCGGCGTGGCGGTGTCGTAGGCATAGCCATTGGGCAGGATCAGCGTGCCGAAGGCGGGGTCGGCCAGCAGCGCGCCGGCGCAGGCGCGGAGCGATTCCGGGTCGGTCAGCACCTGCGCCGTCACGTCGCAGGGGTTGCGGGCGGAGCCGAATTCCGGGATGCGCGCCTCCAGCACGGCGCGCGCCTCGGGCCCCGGCTGCGGCATGGCGATGCCGCGCGCCTCCGCCCGGTCCGCCGCCATGATGGCCGAGCCGCCGGAGGTGGAGACCACCGCCACCCCCGCCGCGCGCGGCGCCGGCGCCTTGGCCAGGAAGCCGGCCAGCTCCAGCAGCCCCTCGTATTGCTCGGCCATCACCGCGCCGCTGCGCGCGAAGGCGGCGCGGTAGGCGGCGTCCGACCCCGCCAGCGAGCCGGTGTGGGAGAGCGCGGCCTCCGCCCCGCTGGCGCCGGTGGCCAGCTTGTGCACCACCAGCGGCTTGTCGTTGGCCCAGGCCAGTTCGGCGGCCTCCAGCAGGCGGCGCGGGTCCGCCATGCCCTCGAACAGCAGGGCGATGGCCGAGCAGGCGGGATCCTCGGCCAGGGCCGCCACATAGTCGGCCACATCGACATCGGCCGAGTTGCCGCAGGTGAGGATGCGGCCGATGGCCACCCCCGCCTCGGTGGCCTGCGCCAGCGCGAAGCCCAGATTGCCCGACTGGCTGACGATGCCGATGGCCGGGCCGTTCAGCGGCCGCGCCGGGCGCGGCACCGTCATGAAGCTGGCGCCGGCACCGCTGGCATAGTCCACCACGCCGAGGCAGTTCGGCCCGACCAGCCGCACCCCGCCCTGCCGCGCCCGCGCCACCAGCCGCGCCTGCAATTCCACCCGCTCCGCGCGCCCCGTCTCGGCGAAGCCCGCCGCGTAGAGCACCAGCGCTCCGGCGCCGAGGGCGATGCACTCCTCCAGCACCGCCTCGGCGGCCTCCAGCGGCGTGGCGGCCACCACGAGGTCCGGCACCTCCGGCAGGGCGGTGAGGCTGGGGTGGCAGGGGCGCTCGCCCAGCCGGTCGTAGCGCGCATTCACCAGGTGCAGCCGGCCGGTGAAGCCGGAGAGGTGGTGCACCGTGCGCTCGCCGAAGGAGCCCTTGCGGGCCGAGGCGCCGACCACGGCGATGCTCCGTGGCGAGAGCAGCGGGCGCAGATCGGCCGCGCGGTAGAGCGGGCGGGTGGCGAGGCGGTGGGATTCGGGCATCGTGTCCAGACTCTCGGGCTTCTTGGTCCGGCCGGGCGGCGGCGCCCGGCCGGCGGGTGTCCCTAGCGGGGTGCCGTGGCGGCGAGGCGCTGCACCAGCGGGCGCCAGCGCTCCATCTCGGTGCGCAGGAAGGTGGCGAAATCCTCCGGCGAGCCGCCAGCGACGTATTGCGCCTCCGCCAGCAGCCGCTCGCGCAGCGCCTGCGCTTCCATGGCCTTCAGCGCGGCGGCGTTCAGCGCCGCCACGGCCTCGGGCGGGGTGCGGGCGGGGGCGAGCAGGCCGAACCAGGTCTGCGCCACCATGTTCGGGCCGAACTCGGAGAAGTTGGGGATGTCGGGCGTCGCCGCCACGCGCTGCTCGCCCGTCCAGCCGATGATGTGGGCGCGGCCCGAGCGGTGCGCGTTGAGGCCGGAGCTGCCGCCCACCACGATAGCGTCCAGCGTGCCGCCCAGCAGGTCGGTGAGCTGCTGGGAATCGCCGCGATAGGTCACCTCGGTGAGCCGGATGCCCATCCCCTCGAAGGCGACGATGGCGGCGATGTTGTTGAAGCTGGTGGGGCCGTTGGAGCCGTAGTTCAGCTTGCCCGGCTGCTTCTTCGCCAGCGCGACGAATTCGGGGATGGTCTTCGGCAGCCCGCTCTTCACCGCCACGGCGAAGGGCAGCTTGGAGACCAGCACGACGGGCGCGAAATCCTCCGGCTTGTAGGGCAGCCGGTCCGGCAGCAGCGGGTTCAGCGTCAGCGTGGTGCCGGAGGACATCAGCAGCGTGTGCCCGTCCGGCGCCGCGCGGGCCACCGCCTCGGCGCCGATGATGGTCTGCGCGCCGGGCTTGTTCTCGACAATCACCGGCTGGCCCAGGAGGGGCGCCATGCTGTCCGCCATGGTGCGGGCCGCGACGTCGGTGGAGCCGCCCGGCGGGAAGGGGACCACGATGGTCACCGGCCGCGTCGGGAAGGCCGCCGCGCGGGCCGGGCGCGGCCGGGTGGCGGCGGCACCGCCTAGCGCCAGGGCGGTGGCCGCCCGCAGAACATCTCGTCTTTCCATGGTGTCCTCCTGTTGCCGCGGCCGCTCATTCAGGCGGCGGCCGCTGGCGGGTGGTCTGTGGTGCCGCGCCTATTCGAGCAGGGCGTCGCGCAGCGCGGCGCGGCGGGGCGCGTCCAGCCCCAGCGCGGCCTCGAGGAAGGCGTCGGTATCCGCGTGGCCGCGCAGCGCCGTGGCCAGCGCCGCCTCCAGCAGCGGCGCGTGGGCGCGCTTCAGCGCCTCGGAGACGGCGGGCGGCGTGCCGGGCGGCAGCGCGGCGTGGCCGTCCCAGAAGCGGTTGGTGGCGAGGTAGTCCTCCAGGATGGTCTCGCGCGGCACGCCGAGCGCCGTCAGCAGCAGGGCGGCGCCGAAGCCGGTGCGGTCCTTCCCCGCCGAGCAGTGGAACACCAGCGGCCGCCGCTCCGGTTGCAGCAGCAGGCCGAACAGCGCACGGTACTGCGGCAGCTTGCTGGTGGCGTAGGCCTGGTAGGCCTGCCCCAGCAGCCCCACCACATCCTCGCCCGTCGCCTCGGCGCGCGCCAGGATGTCGCGTAAGGCGGCGCCGACGGTGGGCTCGATCGGCAGCGGCACCACCTCCGGCCCGCCTTCCGGCAGCCGGGAGGGGGCGCGGGCGCGCTCCTTCTCGCCGCGCAGGTCGCACACCGTGCGCAGGCCGAGCCGCCCCAGCACCACGAGATCGGCCTCGGTCAGCGCATGCAGCGCGGCGGCGCGGAACACCTGCCCGAAGCGCACCCGCCGCCCATCGGCGGCGCGGTAGCCGCCGAGGTCGCGCAGGTTGGTGCAGCCCTCCAGCACCACGCGGCGCGGCAGCACCTCATCGCGGGCGGCGGCGTGGTCCATGCTCATCGCCCCTGGAACTGCGCGGGGCGCTTCTCGAACCAGGATTGCAGCGCCTCGCGGTGGTCCTCCGTGCTGTGCGCCAGCGCCTGGTAGGCGGCGGAAAGCTCCAGCAGCGAGGAGAGGCGCATGTGCTGCCCCTCGCGCAGCAGCCGCTTGGTCAGGCGCAGCACCTGCGGCGGGTTGCGGGCGATGCGCGCCGCCAGCGAGCGCGCCTCCTCCATCAGCAGGTCGTCCGGCACCACGCGGGAGATCAGGCCGCAGGCCAGCGCCGCCTTCGCGTCCAGCCGGTCGCCGGTGAAGGCCATCTCGGCGGCCATCGACTGCCCCACGGCGCGCGGCAGCAGCCAGGCCCCGCCATCGCCCGGCACGATGCCGACGCTCACGAAGCTCTCGGCATAGGAGGAGCTTTCGGCGCCGATGCGGATGTCGCACATGCAGGCGAGGTCGAGCCCCGCGCCGATCGCCGGGCCGTTCACCGCGGCGATGGTCGGCACGTCGAGTTCGTAGAGCGCCAGCGGGATCTTCTGGATTCCCCGCCGGTAGCTGTCGCGGATCTCGGCGGGCGGCATGCCGTAGCGGTCGCGCATCGCCTTGAGGTCGCCGCCGGCCGAGAAGGCGCTGCCGGCGCCGGTGAGGATCACCGCGCGCACGTCGCGCTCGGCGGCGATCCAGGCGCAGGCCTCGGTGAAGGCCTCCGTGCTGCCGCCCTCGATGGAGAGCGCGTTGCGCTTCTCCGGCATGTTCATCGTCAGGGTGACGATGGGACCGTCGCGGGCGATGGTCAGGAAGTCGTTCAAGGCGTCGTCTCCTCAAGCGGCGGGGGCGCGAGCCGGGCGCGCACGAAGGCCAGGGATTCGGCCTCGGCCCCGCGCAGGAACTCGGCGCCCAGCCAGGCATTCCAGTGGCCCTCGGCCCCGAAGCGCAGCCTGCCCCGGTGCAGCAGCCCGGTCCAGAGATGCAGGTCCACCTCGGCGGTGATGCCCATGGCGCCGTGCACCGCATGCGCGATGCCGGCGGCACGCGAGGCTGCCTCGCCGATGCGCGCCTTGGCGGCGGCGACGCGCGCCGTGTCGAGCCCCGCCACGCCCGATCCGCCCGGCAGCGCCGCGAGCTGGGCGGCGATGCGCGCGGCGAAGACATCCTCCGTCATCACGCTGATCTGCTGCTGCACGGCCTGGAAGGCGGCGATGGGGCGGCCGAACTGGCGGCGCTCCCCGGCATAGCGCACCGTCTCCTCCAGCATGCGCTCCAGCGCGCCGGCCATGCCGGCCAGGGTGGCGAAGGCGCCGGCGGCCAGCCAGTCCGCTTGCGGCAGCGCGCGCGCATTCCCGGCCGGGGCCCAGCGCAGCACGGCGCCATAGGAGGAACTGTCCTCCCGCGTGGCGCCGTCGGCGGGCAGCAGCAGCGCGCCGCCCTCCGGCCGGGGCAGCAGCACCCAGGCCGCCGGCCCCGCCGCCGCGATCCGGCCGCGCGGCACTTCGCCCGGCAGCGCCTCGGCCAGGGCGATGGGGCCGGGCGGCACCTCCAGCCCGGCGCCGGCCAGGGCAGCGCGGGCGAGCATGGTCTCGCCCAGCGGCAGCGGGGCCGCGGCGCGGCCGGCGGCCAGCAGCACGGGCAGCGCCTCGGAAAGCGCGAGCCCGGCGCCGCCGGCCGCCTCCGGCACCAGCGCGTCGGCGAAGCCGGCCTCCTCCACCGCGGCCCACAGCGCATCGGCGGGGCCGCCCTCTTGGATGGCCCGCACGGCGGCGGGGGCGGCATGGCGCGCGAACAGCTCCGCCGCGGCCCGGGCCAGCAGGTCGTCGGTCATCACGGCGTCCATCAGCGCAACCCCATGCCGCGCGCGATCATGCCGCGCAGGATTTCCCGTGTGCCGCCGCGCAGCGAATAGGAGGGCGCCATGGCGCTGGTATAGGCCAGGGCGCGCAGCAGCGCGGCGGGCGGCTCGCGCGCCGGGTCGGCGCCCAGCCGGTCCTCCAGCAGGGCGGGGACAGCCTGCTCGAACTCGGTGCCGAGGTCCTTCACCAGCGCCGCCTCCACCACCGGGCTCTCACCGCGCACCAGGCGGTCCGTCACGGCCACCGACATGGCGCGCAGCACGGCCAGGTGCCCGAGCAGCCGCCCGAGCAGCGCGGTGGAGGCCGCGTCCGCCGCTCCCGCCCGCAGCCAGCCGATCCATTCGTCGAGCAGCACGGCGGAGGAGAGCACGCGCTCCGGCCCGCTGCGCTCGAAGGCCAGCTCGGCATTCACCTGCGCCCAGCCGGCGCCCTCCTCGCCGACCAGCGCGTCCTCCGGCAGCAGCACATCCTCGAACACCACCTCGGAGAAATGCGCGTCGCCCGCCAGGTCGCGGATCGGGCTGATGCGCACGCCAGGCAGCGAGAGGTCGATGATGAACTGCGACAGCCCCTTGTGCCGGTCCTGCGCCGTGCCGGAGCTGCGCACCAGCGCGATCATGTAATGCGAGTGGTGCGCGTTGGTGGTCCAGATCTTGGCGCCGTTCAGCCGCCAGCCGTCCGCCTCGCGCACCGCCCGGGTGCTGACGCTGGCGAGGTCCGAGCCGGTGTCCGGCTCGCTCATGCCGATGCAGAAGAAGCTCTCGCCGCGGCAGATGCGCGGCAGGTGGAAGCGCCGCTGCGCCTCCGTGCCGAAGCGCAGGATCAGCGGCCCGCTCTGCCGGTCGGCGATCCAGTGGGCGGAGACGGGGGCGCCGGCGGCGAGCAGCTCCTCCACCAGCACATAGCGGGCGAAGGGGCCGCGGCCGGCGCCGCCATATTCCTCCGGGAAGGTGAGGCCGAGCCAGCCCTGCCCGCCCAGGGCGCGGCTGAAGCCGGCATCGAACCCCATCCAGGAGCGGGCGCGCCGCTCGGGCGGGATCTGCGGCACGTGCTCCGCCAGGAAGGCGCGGATGGCCGGACGCAGCACCTCGTCCTCGGCCGGGATGGCGGACAGCGGCAGGGCGGCGAGCATGGCTTCGTTGTCTTCCCTTCAGTCCAGCCGAACGCCGCTCTCGGCGATGACCCTGCCCCAGCGGGCCGTCTCGGAACGCAGATACGCGCCATAGGATTCCGGCGTGCCGCCCAGCGGCTCAGTACCCTGGCCGGCGAGGCGGGCGCGCACATCGGCATCGGCCAGGGCGGCCAGAACGGCGCCGTTCAGCCGGGCGACGATGGCCTCCGGCGTGCGCGCAGGCAGCATCATCCCCTGCCAGGCTCCCACCTCGAAGCCGGGCATCAGGGTCTCCGCCAGGGCCGGCACATCGGGCAGCGGCGCGATGCGGCGCGGGCTGGTGACGGCCAGCGCCCGCAGGCGGCCATCGCGGATCAGCGGAAGGGCGGAATTCACCGTGTCGGTGAGGAACTGCACGCGGCCGGCGGCGGCATCCAGCAGCGCCGGCGCGCTGCCGCGATAGGGCACGTGCACCGCCTCGAGCCCCTGGGCGCGCAGCAGCATGAAGGCGGCGAGATGGGTGACGTTGCCATTGCCCGCCGAGCCATAGGTGAGCTGCCCCGGCCGTGCCCTGAGATGCGCGACGAAGCCCGCCACGTCCCGCACCGGCAGCTCGGCGTTCACCGCCAGCACCAGCGGGATGGTGGCCGTCAGCGCCACGGGCCGCAGGTCGCGCAGCGCGTCATAGGGCAGCTGGGCATAGAGCGCCGGGCTGAGCGCGACGGAGGAGGTGTTGTAGAGCACCGTGTAGCCGTCGGGCTCCGCCTTGGCCACGGCGTCGTTGCCGATGTTGCCATTGGCCCCGGGCCGGTTCTCGGCCACCACGGCCTGGCCGATCTCGCGGCCGATCCGCTCGGCCAGCAC
This sequence comes from Roseomonas sp. TS2, assembly GCF_058833935.1. NCBI lineage: Bacteria > Pseudomonadati > Pseudomonadota > Alphaproteobacteria > Acetobacterales > Roseomonadaceae > Roseomonas > Roseomonas sp. TS2. The sequence continues at coordinate 56,300 of NZ_JCACVY010000003.1, forward strand.
GCGCGCGACGATGTCGGTCGGGCCGCCGGGCGGGAAGGGGATGATCAGCCGGACGGGGCGCTGCGGCCAGGCATGAGCCTGGGCATGACCCTGGGCCTGGGCCTGGGCCTGGGCCTGGGCGGCAGGATTGGCCGCGAGGGCCGCGGGCAAGGTGGCGGCGGCCAGCAGGGCGCGGCGCCCGACGAGCGGAGAGGACGTCATGCCGGCAACTCCACATCCTGACGCGCGGCACGGGGCACGGCGCACTGCACCACGCCCGCCGCCTGCAGGCGCGCGATCTCCCGGGGCTCAAGACCCAGCGTGCCCGCCAGCACCGCCTCGGTGTCCTGGCCCAGCCAGGGCGGCGCCTGGCGGTAGCTGGGCGGCGTGCGGGAGAACCGGCCGGGATAGCCGATCACCGTCAGCGCCGTGCCATCGGCGCGGCGCATGGCCTGCAGCAGGCCGCGCGCCGCCACCTGCGGGTCGGCCAGCACCTGGTCGATGGTGTTGATGGGGCCGCCGGGCACGCCGGCCTTCGCCATGGCCGCCAGCAGGTCGGCCGCCTTCCAGGGGGCGATGGCCTTGGCCAGCGCCAGCTCCAGCGTCCGCCGCTCGCGCGCGCGGCCGGCATTGGTCGCGTAGCGCGGGTCCTCGGCCATCTCGTCCAGGCCGAGCAGCTGGCAGAGCGCGCGGAACTGCCCGTCATTGCCGCAGGCGACGATGACGTAGTCGTCCGCCGCGGCGAAGTCCCGGTAGGGCACCACGTTGGGATGGTCGTTACCGAGCCGCTGCGGCACCGCGCCGCCCACCAGGTAGTTCATCCCCTGGTTGACCAGCAGGGCAAGCTGGCTGTCGAGCAGCGAGCAGTCGAGATGCTGGCCCTGACCGCTGCGGTCACGCTCGCGCAGGGCCGCCAGGATGGAGATGGTGGCATAGAGGCCGGTGAAGAGGTCGCTCACCGGCAGGCCCACCTTCATCGGCCCGGCGCCCGGCGCGCCATCGGGCCGGCCGGTGATGCTCATCAGGCCGCTCATGCCCTGGATCAGGAAATCGTAGCCGCCACGCTGGGCATAAGGGCCGGTATGGCCGAAGCCGGTGATGGAGCAGTAGATCAGCCGCGGGTTGGCGGCGCAGAGCGTGGCCTTGTCCAGCCCGTACTTCTCCAGGCCGCCGGTGCGGAAATTCTCCACCAGGATGTCCGCTTGCAGGGCGAGGCGGCGGACCAGCGCGGCGCCCTCCGGCCGGGCGAAGTCGATGGCGAGGGACTGCTTGTTGCGGTTGGCGCAGAGGTAGTAGGCCGCGTCCGGCCGCTCCGAGCCATCCTCCAGGAAGGGCGGGCCCCAGCGGCGGGTGTCGTCGCCGCCGCCGGGCTGCTCCACCTTCAGCACCTCGGCGCCGAGGTCGCCCAGGACCTGGGTGGCCCAGGGCGCCGCCAGCACGCGGGAGAGGTCCAGCACCTTCAGCCCGGCCAGCGGTCCCGGCGCGGCGGCGCCCTCCCCTTCCCCGTTCACGGACTCCTCCGCGGGCGCGTGATGGCGCATGCGGCGTCTCCTCCCTGGCCTGCGGCGCCTTGTGCAAGATGGCGCGCGGTTCTGCATCCGAGGCAGAGTTTCATTGTTTGAAATGACGTTTCATAGGGACTATGACACGCTCCTCCCGGGCCGTGAACCGGGAATCGGCTGGCCTGGGGCTTTCCTTGAAGCCGGCCGTCTTTGCGAGGAGTCCGCCGGGCATGCCCTCCTACGAGCCTGTCACCGCCGTGCTGCGGGGCCTGGAGGTGCTGCGGGCGGTGAACCACCTGCGCAGCGCCACGGTGCGCGAGATCCATGAGGCGACCGGCCTGAACCAGCCCACCGTGGTGCGGATGCTGGAGACGCTGATCCATGCCGGCTTCGTGGCGCGCCAGCCAGGCCAGCCGCGCTACCTCCCCACGGGCCGCACCCTGGAACTGAGCGCCGGCTATGAGCTGCAACGCGAGGTCGGGCTTGCCGCCACGCCGGTGATGACGCGGCTGCGGCGCGGCATCGGCTGGCCCTCCGATATCGGCGTGTTCGACGGCGATGCCATGGTGGTGGTGCACACCAGCCGCGGCGAGGGCGGGCGCTTCCTGTTCGAGCGCCGGCCCGGCTTCCGCGCGCCGATCCTGGCCACCTCGCTCGGCCGTGCCTATCTCGCCCATTGCAGCGAGGCGGACCGGCGCCAGGCGCTGGAACGCGCCGCCCGCCTGCCCGAGCCCTGGAACGAGCCCGCCCGGCAGCCGGCGTCGCTGGAAGCCCTGCTGCACCGCATCCGCACCGAGGGCTATGCCGGGATGGATGAGGCCTATGCAGCGCGCGACTATGGTGGGATGGCCAGCGCCATCGGCGTGCCGGTGCTGGAGGGAGGCGTGGCCATCGCCGCGCTGAACCTGATGTATCTGCGCGATGCCATCGACCAGGGGAGCGTCGTGCAGAAGCTGCTGCCGGCGCTGCAGCAGGCGGCGCGGGAGCTGGCCGAGGCCCTGAGCGGCCTGAAGCGCCCCGGCTGACGGCGCCCCCGCCCGGCTTCAGGCCCGCGCCTGGGCGCCCCTGCCGCGCCGCAGGCCGGGCAGGTGCACCCGCAGATGGTCGCTCGCCAGCACGGCGGCCGCGAGAGCCAGCCCCGAGGCGCCCACCGCGATCGCCAGGCGCGTCAGCAGCGGCAGGCTCTCCGGCGTGACGAAGCACACCAGCCCGTAGGCGAGGCCCACCGCCACCAGCTGCGGCAGCACGCTGCTGCGCAGCCAGCGCCCGGCGAGCCCCTTCAGCCGGTTGCGGAAGGCCGTGGCGGTGAAGATCACGAAGGCCAGCCCGTTGGCGCCGATCAGGCAGAGCGCCGGAAGGATGACGCCGTAGCGCGGCGTCAGCAGCAGGATGGCGGGCAGGTAGAGCGCGCCGGTGACGAGGTTCGACTTCAGCGCCGTCGCCGGGTCGCCCTCCGCCATCTGCAGGGCGTGGGAGGGGCGGCAGAGGCCGCTCAGCGCATAGGCGGCGGCCAGCGCCGCCAGCACGGGCGCGAACTCCCGCGCCGCGTCGGGCCGGCCGCTGACCAGCTCGATGAAGGCGGCACCGAAGAAGACCAGCGCGCCCGCCGCCGTCAGCATCAGCGCGAAGGTGGCCTGCGAGGCGGTGAAGAACAGCACCCGCAGCTCCTGGATGTGCTCGCCGCGGACATAGGCGGACATGCGCGGGAAGGTGGCGGTGATGAGCGGCGTGGTCAGCCGCACCATGGCCGAGCACATGGTGGAGACCAGCGAATAGGTGCCGAAGACGGAGAGCGGCAGCATGGCGCTGATGACGAGGGAGTCGGCGATCTGCACGAAGGTGCCCGTGGCGGCGGAGGCCATGTTGGTGCCGGCGAAGGCCACGGTCTGGCCGATCAGTGCCATCTCCAGCCGGCGCGGCCGGAAGGCGCCGGGCACGACGCGCGCCACCACCAGCGCGAAGCTGCCGGTCTCGACGATGCTGGCGACGATCTGGCTCCAGAAGAAGGCGTGCGCGCTCGGCTCCACGGCCAGGGCGCCGAGGCCCAGGACGAGGCGCAGGATGCCGGTGGAGGCGAGCAGCACATTGCAGGTGACCTGCCGCTCCAGCCCTTCCAGCGTGGCCTGGAACACGCCGCGCAGGCGCTGGATGCCCATGGCAATCCCCATCAGCACGAGGCTGGAGGCCACATAGGAGGTCTCGATGTCCTGCGGCTTCAGCCAGTGCCGGGCCAGCAGCCCGGAGCCCGCCCAGACGGCGAGGACGAGGATGGTGGCCAAGGCCAGGTAGATCAGCAGGAAGTTGAAGACGAGCGAGCCGGTGCCGGCCGGGTCCTCCACCTGCTGGCGCGCGACCGCCCGCGTCGCCGTCTGGCCGAGGCCGGCATCGAAGATGGCGGCTGCCGTCATCAGCACGGTGAAGAAGCCGATCAGGCCATATTGCTCGGCGCCGGCGAGCCGGTAGCCGCCGAAGGCAAGCCCTGCCTGCACCGCGATGGAGACCGCCATTCCGACCAGATTGGCGAGGACGTTGCGAGCCATCATGTCCGTCGTGGAACCTTGTCTGGACAAAGGGAATGTTGCTTGGCGTCAAGGCGGAGGGCGCAACGAAAAATGGCTTCGCCATACCGCGAAGCCATCTCCGGAGTTCCCCTTGGTGGCTGCCGCCGCCTCAGTAGGCGCCGCGGCTGAACAGCACGGCCGGGACGGTCTTGAAGAGGATCTTCAGGTCGCGCCAGAAGGAGAACTCGCGCACGTAGCGGCAATCCAGCGCCACGCGCTCGGTGTAGCTGGTGTCGCTGCGGCCGCTGATCTGCCACAGGCCGGTGATGCCGGGGCGCACCATCAGGTAGCTGGCGGCGGCCACACCATAGTGCTGGTCGAGCTCCTCCTGCACCACGGGGCGGGGGCCGACCAGGCTCATGTCGCCGCGCAGGACGTTGAGGAGCTGCGGCAGCTCGTCGAGGCTGGTGGCGCGAAGGAAGCGGCCGATGCGGGTGACACGCGGGTCGCGCGGCAGCTTGCGGCTGGTGGCCCAGAGGCGCGCCGCCTCCGGATCGTTCTGCAGCAGCTGCGCCAGCACCTCGGCCGCGTTCGGCACCATGCTGCGGAACTTCAGGCAGCGGAAGCTCCTGCCACCGCGCCCGATGCGCGAATGGCCGAAGATGGCCGGCCCACCATCGGCCGCCACGATGGCCATGACGATGAGGAAAAGCGGAGCCAGCACAACGAGCGCCATGCCTGAAGCCAGAATATCCAGCGAACGCTTGGCGACATGATGCCAGAAACTGTTCTTGCTCTCCAGCCGCCCATAGAGTTGGGCATCCAGAGATGTCGAATTGTCGATCTGGATATTATTTGGCCAATTTGCATGGGTCATTGGGCAACTCCGGTTACAGATGGCCGGTAAGGTATCCGTCTTTCGCCGTCTAAAAATACACGAAACAGTTGACTAAGATAGAATATTTTTGAAAACGCGTCTGCGAGTGCTTTCAACTGTCTGTGTCCATAAGAAGTAATGCCGAGAGTTGTGCAGTAGAGTTCCACAACCTGAAGTTGTCCCTCGGTCTGGGACAGATTTCTTCTTATCTGTACGAGGGGAAAGAGGGCCTTTTCGGCGCTACCATTCCATGGTGCAGCGCACCATCGACATGACGGTTTCGGAGAAAACAGGCAAATCCGCCTGCCTGACAAGGATTTTACGAGTAGCGCCGAAATAGCAGCCAGGCGGTCCCGGGGAAGCCTGCCAAGCCGCCGAGGCGACGGGGCGGCCGGAGGGAAGCGGCGGGCGGCGCTCCTCCCTCCCCTGCATGAAAAAGGCGCCGCCGGCGGGAGGCCGGCGGCGCCGATGGGGATAGCCGAGGAAGCTCAGGCGCCCGGCGCGGGCAGACGCTTGAGATCCGGCGACGCGCTCTTGGCATAGCCCGCATAGTAGCCGAGCGGGTCCAGCCGGCCGGGGCGCACGCGCGTCAGCACCGTCGCCATGCGCGCCCGCATGGAGCGCGGCAGGCGCCGTATGGCTTCCAGCACCATGGTGCGCGGCGCCCGCTCCCAGCCGACCGCGAACAGGACGGAGTCCGCGTGCTGCGACAGCACGACCGCATCCGCCACCCGCATGACCGGCGGGCTGTCCATGATCACCAGGTGGTACTCACGCCGCGCGCGGCTGATCAGCTCGGCAAACTGCCGGGATTCGATCAGCGCCTGCGGGTTGGGCGAGGAGCGGTCGGAGAGCAGGGTGTGCAGGCCCGAGCGCTCGTCCACCTGCACGGCGTCCTCGAAGCGCGTCTCGCCGTTCAGCACCGCCTCGATGCTGCGGCCCGGCCAGGGCGCGCCGAAGATGGTGGACATCTGCGGCCGGCGCATGTCGGTCTCCAGCAGCAGCACCCGCAGCCCGTCGGCCGCCGAGAGGCGCGCCATGGAGGCCGCCACGGTGCTCTTGCCGTCGCCGATGCCGGGCGAGGTGACCAGCACCGTGTTGGCGGGCCCGCCGCCGGCCACGGACTGCATGGTCAGGCGCAGGGCGCGCAGCGTCTCGGCGATGCCGGACTGCCCCTGCTCCATCACCATCCCCGGCATCCGGCGGCGGCGGCCGCTGCCGAGCGCCGGCAGGCTGCCGGCATTCTGGATGCCGGTGATGGTCACCAGATCCTGCACCGAGTTGACCGTGCCATGCGTCATCCGGCGCAGCACCAGCAGGCCACCCATCAGGAACAGGCCGATGAAGCCGCTGAACGCCGCCACGACGGAGGCCGGCGGGCCGTTCGGACGGAAGGGCACGGCGGCCGGCGAGATGACGCGCGCCGCCGGGAACTGGGCAGAGGCCAGGCGGGTCTGCTCCGTGCGGGTCAGGAAGGCCTGGTAGACCTGCCGCTTCGCCTCCGCGTCGCGCGTCAGCTGCGCAAGCATCACCTCGGCCTGGGCACCGCTGCGGGCGGTGGTGGTGGTGGTGGCCAGCGAGGCCTGGGCGTCCTGCAGGCGGTCGCGCGCGGCATCCACCTCACGCCGCAGCGAGGTGACGATGCGGCTGGTCTCGCCGGCGATCTGCCGCTGCAGGTCGCGCAGCTCGGCCTCGGCGGCCAGGCGGTCGGGATGGCGCGGGCCAAGGCGCTGGCCGAGCGTGGCGGCGCGCTGGACGATCTCCGCCTCGCGGTCGCGCAGGCTCTGGATCACCGGCGAGGCCAGCGCCTCGCTGGAGGCGCTGCCGCGCAGGCCGGAGCGCATCACGCTGTCCAGCGCCGCCTGGGCGCGGGCCAGCTCCTGCCGGGCCAGCGCCACGCGGGCCTGCTGCTCGTTCAGCTGCAGGGCGCCGAGCGAGCCCTGCGCCGTCTCCAGCAGGCCGCTCTCGCGCCGGAAGGCCTGGATCTTGCGGTCCGCCTGCTCGACATCCTCGCGCAGCGCGGTGAGCCGCTCGGTCAGCCACTCATTGGCCTGCAGGGTGGTGTCCCGCTTGGCGGCCACCTCGAGGGAGATGTAGCGCTCCATCAGGATGTTCACCACCTGCGCCGCCTCGTCCGGGGAGGGCGACAGGTAGCGGACGCTCACCACGTTGCTGTTGTCGGAGGTGCGGATGCTGAGCCGCTGCTGCAGCTCCTCGATGGCCAGCGCGACACGGTCGAGCGGCTGCTCCGGCTCCGCCGGGGCGGGGGGCACGCCGTCCACCGTCTCGCTCCACCAGCGGCCCGCCGAGGCCATGAGCCCGCGTGCCCAATCGCCCGCGTCCTGCATGGCCTTGGAGAAGCCGCTTTCCTGCTCCTCCTTCTGATGGAGTTCCAGCGTGCGGACCACCTCCTCGGCCAGCCGGCGCGAGCGCAGGATATCCGCTTCCGTCCGGATCCGCTGCATGCCGGGAGGCGCATTGGCGACGGATTGGTTCAACTCGGGGATGGGCGGCTCGCGGTTCTCGACCAGCAGCAAGCCTTCGCTGGCGAAGCGGACGGGCAGGGACTTCGCAACGACGAAGCCCAGCACAGCCGTGACAAGGGCCGCGAAGGCCAGCGTCATTTTGCGTCGCCACAAAAGGCTGAGAAGATCGGTCAGGCGCATAGGGTTTGCCTCATGAAGGCCACTGGACAATCGCAAAGGTTGCCAACATTGGGCAGCGGCGGGGCGCCGGGTTTTCCGGTGCCATGCTGAGACCCGCAGGGTGCAGCGTTACTAAACACAGCCTCAACGATCTGTCCAAATAATCGTCCTAGCCTCACACGAATGTGGCTGGTGAATGATAATGTGTCTCTTTAGAGCCTTCGTGACGTCATTTTACGCGGTGTCAGGCCCTTGCCGACGCCCGCTTGTCATGTCGCGCATCCGGCACTTCATGCCTGGAGGACGGAATGTTGTTGGTACCGACTGCGTTTTCCCGATCGGCCGCCTGCAGGATTGCATGCTGGCGCGACCGTGGCGGAAAAGGCGACGGTCAAGCTTCAGCCCGCCGCTTTCAGCATAGTGTTTTGTGCAGCGCAAAAAAATCGGGAAGAAGCCCGAAACCGCCCGGCTTCTCGCGCGATTGCGTGAGCCCCTCCCTCCTGACGATGCAGATCCATCCATGATGCCACCCCTTCGCCCGGGACTGCGGGATTCCTCGGAATCCGAAGACGCCCGGATGGTGCGCCGCTGTCTGGTCGTGGCTCTGTTCGCCTCGATCTTCCTGCAGCGCTTCGCGATCCCCATCGGCGAGGATGGGCTGGCGATCAACCTGCTGGTGACCCTCCTGGTGCTGGGGGTGATGGCCGTCAGGGGCGTCTTCACCCTCGACCCGGTGCGGACCGTGGCCTTCTTCGCTCTGGCCACGGCCGTCTCGCTCAGCACCGCGCTGAACGCCGGCACCGCATCGCTGCCCTCGATGGTGCTGATGCTGGTGATGTACGCCCCCTTCACCCTGGCGTTGAACGTCACCGACGGCGTGTTCAGGGGCTGCGTGAGCGCCTTCCAGAAGATGGTCCTGGTCTGCGCCGTATGCGGCGTGGCGCAGTTCGTTGCGCAGTTCGCCATCGGCGCCGAGCACCTCTTCACCTTTCACGAATTCGTGCCCGAATCCTTCCTCCTGCCCAATTTCAACACTGCCAACCCGCTGACCTGGGATTCCCCCTACTACAAGAGCAACGGCTTCTTCCTGCTGGAGCCTTCGACCTTCTCCCAGTACCTGGCCATCGCCATCGTGCTGGAGCTGCTCTTCTACGGCGTGACCCTGCGGCTGCTGGCCTTCGGCATCGCCCTGCCCACCTCCTACTCCGGCACCGGGCTGGTCCTGCTGCTGTTCGTGCTGCCCTGGCTGATGCTGCATCTGCGGGCCTACGGCGCCATCGTGGGCGGCCTCGCCTTCGTCGTGCTGGCCGTGGTCACCGGCAGCCTCTGGAACATCGACGTCCTGCTGAACCGGATCAACGAGTTCCAGTCGGAGGATTCGAGCGCCAATGCGCGCTTCATCGCCGGCGCCTGGCTGATCGGGGAATTCCTGCTCTCCTCGGCGCGGGATGTCATTTTCGGGCTCGGGCCGGGCTCCTACGCGCAGCACACGCCGCTCGTGGCCTATGAGGCCCATGATCCGGCCTGGGCGAAGATGCTGTTCGAATACGGCCTGATGGGCTCCGCCATCTTCTGGCCTTTCTTCTTCATCTCGCTGTTCAGCAACACACCCTCGCGCTGGATCAGCGCCTCGCTGCTGATCGGCTACTTCACCTTCGGCGGCATGCTACTCGATCCCAGGCTGCAGATCATGATCCTGGTCTTCTGCGTCTGGCCGAAGCAGCCCTCGGCCCTGCCGGAGCGCGAGCGCCAGAGCTGGGTTCCCACCTTCAACAGCCGGCATGCCGCATGACCCTTCCCCTTCTCCCGCTCGGCCAGCGCAGCGGCCTGCAGGCTTCCGCGATCGGGCTGGGATGCAGCCGGCTGGGCTCCACCCTCGGCGGCTGCACCGGCGATGACGCGCTCCGCCTGCTGCACCATGCCCTGGACGCCGGCGTCACCCTGTTCGACACGGCCAACATCTATGGCCAGGGCGAGAGCGAGCGGCTTCTCGGAGCCGCGCTGCAGGGGCGGCGGGACGGGGTCATCCTCGTCACCAAGGCGGGGCAGCGCTTCACCCCGGCGCAGCGCGCGGCGAGCCTGGTGAAGGCGCCGCTGCGCTTCCTGGCCGGGCATGTGCCCGCGCTGCGGGCGGCCATCGCCAGCCGCCGCGCCGGCGCCCTGCCGCGCGACGTCTCGCCGGCGCATCTGCAATCCTCGATCGAGGCCAGCCTGCGCCGGCTGCGCACCGATCGCATCGACCTCTTCCTGCTGCACAGCCCCACCGCGGCGATGGTGCGGGAAGGCGCCGCCTTCGCCATGCTCGACGGGCAGGTGAAGGCCGGCAAGCTGCGCGCCTGGGGCGTCTCCTGCGACGATGCGGAGACGGTGGAGGCCGCGCTGCGCGTGCCCTCCGTGGCCGCGCTGCAGGTGCCGCTCGAGGTGGCCCGCTCGATGCGCCCGGCGCTCGACGCCGCCGCCAGCCAGGGCGTGGGCCTGATGCTGCGCGAGATCTTCGCGGGCCAGGCCGCCGCAGCCCCGGCACGGGCCGCCGCCATCGGCGAGGCCCTGGGCCACCGCAACGCCATCGCCCTGGTCGGCACCACCTCCACCGCGCATCTCGACGAGGCGCTGCGCCACGCCCGGCAAACCCTGGAGATTTCCGCGTGATCCTTGATGCGCTTTCCCTGGCCCCCGGCACGACGCTGGAAGCGGATCTCTGCATTGTCGGCGGCGGCGCCGCCGGGCTCTCGCTGGCCAGCGCTCTGGAGGATTCCGGCCTCTCGGTCCTGCTGCTGGAAGCCGGCGGCCGCAAATTCGATCCCAGGCAGCAGGACGGGCTGCAGGGCAGCGTGGCGCCCGGCTCCAGCCACTCGCCGCCGCACATGTACCGCCGCCGCGTGCTCGGCGGCGCGACGGCGATCTGGGGCGGCCGCTGCGTGCCCTTCGACCCGATCGACCTCGAGGCGCGGGACTGGGTGGAGAGGAGCGGCTGGCCGATCGGCTGGGACGACCTCGCCGCCTACTACCCGGCGGCGCAGGTGCATTGCGAGGCCGGCGCCTATGCCTATGACGTCGGCACCGCCCTGCCGGCGGGTGCGCCACCCACCATCGAGGGCTTCAGCGACCCCGACCTGGTGGCCGACCGGCTGGAGCGCTTCAGCCGCCCGACCGATTTCGGCAAGTCCACCTTCGCCCGCCTCACCGCCGCGCGGCAGGTGCGCATCCTGCTCAACGCCCAGGCGCTGCGGCTGGTGACCGAAGGCGCGGCGGGCCAGGCCGGGCCGGTGCAGCGGCTGGAGGCCGCCAGCGCTCCGGGCCGTGGCCTCACCGTCCGCGCGCGGCGCTACGTGCTGGCCACGGGCGGGCTGGAAGTGCCGCGGCTGCTGATGGCCTCCGACGAGTCGCGCCGTGGCGGCCTCGGCAACGAGAGCGGCGCGCTGGGCCGCTACTACATGTGCCATGCCGAGAACACGCTGGGCCGCCTGCGCCTGACCCCCTCGAACCGGCCCGTGGCGCTGGATTTCGAGGTGACGGAGGACGGCACCTATGTCCGCCGCAAATTCGGCCTCTCCGCCGCGGCCCAGCGCCGCGAGGGGCTGCTGAACACCATCTTCCGGCTGCACTACCCGCTGATCGCGGACCCGGCGCATGGCAGCGGCGTGCTCTCCGCAATGTATCTGGTGAAGGACGCCATCCTGCCGGAATACCGGCGCAAGCTGGCCACCATCGAGATCGCCAACCGCGGCCGCATGGTGCGCGATTCGCGCTTCTGGCTGTCGCACATGGCCAATGTGGTGAAGGACAGCCCGGGCGTGCTGAAATTCGGCCAGGCCTGGCTGCGCAAGCGCACCTTCGCCAGCCGCAAGCTGCCCTTCGTCGTCGTCCGCTCGCGCGACGGCAGCTACCCGCTCGACGTGAACGCCGAGCAGGTGCCGAATGCCGACAGCCGCGTGACCCTCACCGGGGAGCGGGATGCCTACGGCCTGCCGCGCCTGCAGGTGGATTGGCGCCTGCACCGGCAGGACATCGACAGCCTGGTGCGCAGCATGCGCGTGGCGCGCGACGCCTTCGCCCGCTCGGGCACCGCCACGCTGACGTTCGACGATGCCACCATCGAGGACGAGGTGCGCGCCTCCACCCCGGTGGGCGGCCACCATATCGGCACGGCGCGCATGGCCGAGTCGCCGCGCGACGGGGTGGTGGATGCTCATTGCGCGGTGCACGGCGTGCCCAATCTCTATGTGGCCAGCGCCGCGGTGTTTCCCACCAGCAGCCATGCCAACCCGACGCTGACGATCGTCGCCCTCGCCCTGCGTCTGGCCGACCACCTGAAGGCCTGCGCCGCGCGGGAGGCCGCCCCCGCCCCCAAGGCCGTCCCGGAGCTGACCTGATGACCCGTTGCCTCTGGCTCGCCCGCACCCTGCCCTTTCCGCTCACGGCCGGGGACCGCATCTACACCGCCAAGCTGGCCGGCGCGCTGGCCTCGGCAGGGGTCGAGATCACCTTCGCCGGCTTCGCGGGCGATGCGCCGGCGCAGGCCATCCCCGGCGTCACCTGGCATACCGTGCCCGGCGGCCCGCGTGGCCGGCTGCAGGCGCTGGCCAACCCGATGCCGCTGGTCGCCGCCCGCCACGACACCCCGGCCTACCGCGCGGCGCTGCGCGACCTCGCCGCCCAGGGCCCGTGGCAGGTGGTGGTGGTGGACCAGTACGGCATGGGCTGGGTGCTGCGGCACCGCCATCTGTTCGAGGCCGGCCGCCCCGCCTTCGTCTTCGTCACGCACGACCATGAGGAAAGCGTGACCAAGATGCAGTGGCAGGATGCCACGGCCAGCCTCGGCAAGCGCCTCTATCTCGGCCAGAACTACGTCAAGACCCGCTGGTTCGAGCGCTGGATCGCCCGCCGCAGCGATCTCGTCACCACCATCACCCAGCACGATGCCGAGCTGTTCGGCGCCAACGCGCCGGGTGTGGCCATGCTGCCGCTGGTGCCGGGCTATGACGGCGTGCGCGTGGCGAGCCGCGAGATCACCACCGAGACGCCGCGCGCCGTCGTGCTGTTCGGCTCCTACCGCTGGAGCGCCAAGCAGGCCAACCTGCGCATCTTCCTCGAGCATGCGGACCCGGTGCTGTCCCGGGCGGGGATCGAGATCCGCGTCGTCGGCGACATGCCGGACGACCTGCGCCAACAGCTGGAAGGCCGCTACAAGGCCGCCCGCTTCACCGGCTTCGTCGACGACCCGGCGCCGCACCTGGCCGGCGCCCGGATGGCCGTGCTGGCCGAGCCGATCGGCGGCGGCTTCAAGATGAAGCTGCTGGAATACGTGTTCAACCGCGTGCCCGTGGCGGCGCTCACCGCCTGCGCCAGCGGCCTGCCGGAGAGCGTGAGCGGCGAGATGCTGCTGGAGCCGGAGCTGGACGGGCTGATGCAGCGCGTCATCGCCGAGATCGACGACCTGCCGGCGCTGAACCGCCGCCAGGAGCACGCCTTCACCGCCGCCGAGCACGCCTTCGACTGGCGCGAGCGTGGCCGGATGCTGCGCGATGCCATCGCCGAGCGGCGCAGCGCGGCGGCGCGCGGCGCGGGAACGCCGAAGCCGGATTACGGGGCGCTGGAGAGCGCCCCGCAGCCCGGCAAGGCCTGAAGCCCCGCCATGGCATCCTCGCTTGCCGCGGCGCTGGCGCCGCTCGCGGCCCTCTCGGCGCGCCTGGGCGCGAACCGCGACCTGGTGCAGGGCGCGGGCGGCAACACCTCGCTGAAGCGCGGCGACAGGGAGCTGTGGGTGAAGGCCTCCGGCACCTGGCTTTCGGCCGCCGAGCGCCAGCCCATCTTCGTCGGGCTCGACCTGCCGGAGGTGCTGCGCCGCCTGAAGGCGGATGAGGCCGAGCCCGCCCTGCCGGCCCTGCTCGACCCCGCCGGCACGCTGCGCCCGTCCATCGAGACCACGCTGCATGCGCTGCTGCCGCACCGCGTGGTGCTGCACGTGCATTCGGTGAACGCCCTGGCCTTCGCCCCGCGCGCCGATGGCGAGGCGCTGGTGGCCGAGCGCCTTGGCGGCCTGCGCTGGGCCTGGATCCCCTACGCCAAGCCCGGCCTGCCGCTGACCCGCGCCGTGCAGGCCCGGCTCGGCGGGGCGCCGGACATCCTGGTGCTCGGCAATCATGGCCTGATCGTGGGCGGCAGCAGCCCGGAGGAGGCGGCGGCGCGCCTCGACGCGGTGGAGCGGCGCCTCGCCACCCCCGCGCGCGCCGCGGCGCCGGCCGACCTGCCGCTGCTGGAGCGGCTGGCTGGCCTCTCGGGCGGCCGCTACCGCCCGGCGCAACTCACCGAGGCCCATGCGGCCGCGACCGACCCCGCGAGCTTCGGCATGGCCGCGCGCGGCGCGCTCTACCCGGATCACGTGGTCTTCCTCGGCCCCGCGCCGATCCCCACCCTCTCCGCCGCACAGGCCGCGGAATGGCTGCGCGAGCCGCCGGAGCCGGCCCCTGCCCTGCTGCTGGTGGCGGGCGCCGGTGCGCTGCTGCGCGCGGATCTCGGCGCCGGCGCGGAGGAAATGGCGGCCTGCCTGGGCCTGGTGCTGCCGCGGCTCGACCCCGCGGCGCCGCTGACCGTGCTCAGCCCCGCGCAGGAGGCCGAGCTGCTCGACTGGGACGCCGAGAAATACCGGCAGTCGCTGAACACCGCCAAACCGTAGAATGGACCGCCAGAGCATGCAGATCGTCATCCCCATGTCCGGCTTCGGGGAGCGCTTCCGGCGCGCCGGCTATCCGGTGCCGAAGCCGCTCATCGAGGTGGATGGCAAGCCGATCATCGCCCATGTGCTCGACCTCTTCCCGGGCGAGACGGACGTCACCTTCATCTGCAACGCCGATCACCTGGCGGAGCCGGCCTACCGCATGGAGGAGATCCTGCGCGGCCTGTGCCCGACGGGGCGCATCGTCAGCGTGGCGCCGCACAAGCTGGGGCCGGTGCACGCCGTGCTGCAGGCCGTGCCGCAGCTCGACCCGGCGAAGCCCACGGTGGTGAACTACTGCGACTTCACCTGCTTCTGGGACTGGCAGCACTTCAAGGCCTTCACCGCCGAGACGCGCTGCGCCGGCGCCATCCCCGCCTATCGCGGCTTCCACCCGCATTCGCTGGGCTCCACCTACTACGCCTATCTGCGGCACGAGCAGGGCTGGGTGCGCGACATCCAGGAGAAGCAGCCCTTCACCGACCGGCCGATGGAGGAATACGCCTCCTCCGGCACCTACTACTTCGCCAGCGCCGAGCTGCTCCGCCACTATTGCGAGGAGACGATGCGGCAGCGGATCCAGGTGAATGGCGAGTACTACGCCAGCCTGGTCTACAAGCCGATCCTGGCGGACGGGCTGCCGGTCGCGGTCTATGAGTTGCAGCACTTCATGCAATGGGGCACGCCGGCCGACCTGGAGGAATACCAGCGCTGGTCCCGCGCCTTCGCCGCGCTGGCGGACGCCCCGGTGCCCCCCGCCCAGCCGGGCGCCGTGCTGGTGCCGATGGCCGGCGCCGGGCAGCGCTTCCGCGATGCCGGCTACGAGCAGCCCAAGCCGCTGATCGCCGTCTCCGGCCGCCCGATGGCGGTGCAGGCGGCGCTCGACCTGCCGGAGGCGCCGCGCCGGCGCTTCATCCTGCGCCGCGACCTGCCCTTCCTGGAGGCCGTCACCGCCGCCCTGGCCGAGGGTGTCGCCGGGGCCGAGACGGTGCTGCTGGAGAAGCTGACCGAGGGCCAGGCCAGCACCTGCCTCGCCGGCATGGAGGGGCTGGACCTTGACGCGCCGCTCACCATCGGCGCCTGCGACAATGGCGTGCTGTTCGATGCCGGGCGCTTCTCCGCGCTGATGGCCGAAGGCGGGCCGGATGTGCTGGTCTGGGGCGTGCGCGGCCATCCCGCCGCGCGGCGCCGCCCGCAATCCTATGGCTGGATCGACGCCGACGGCGCGGGCCGCATCCGCCGCGTGGCGGTGAAGGAGCCGCTGGCCGACCCGGCCGCCGACCCCATCGTCATCGGCGCCTTCACCTTCCGCCGGGCGCGCGACTTCGTGGCGGCGGCGGAGCGCATGATCGCCCGGCAGGCGCGGGTGAACGGCGAGTTCTACATCGACACCTGCATCAACGACGCGGTGGAGCTGGGCCTGGCCTGCGCGCTGTTCGAGGTGGAGCACTACCTGGGCTGGGGCACGCCGGACGAGCTGCGCAGCTTCGCCTACTGGCAGTCCTGCTTCCACAAATGGCCGCAGCACCCCTACCGGCTGGAGCGCGACCGCCGCGTGCCGCCCGCCGCCGTGCCGGAGCTCGAGGCCGCCTACGCCGCCCCCGAGCCGCCACGCCCCGACCCCGTGCAGGCGCCCGAATGGTCGCCGCCGCGCCAGCCCGCCCCGCAGACGGAGGACCGCGCATGATCCTGATCGCCCATCGCCGCAACACGCCCGAACAACTCGCCGCGACGCCGGTGGATCTGGGCGTGGAGGTGGACATCCGCAGCCAGGGCGACCGGCTGATCATCCACCATGACCCCTTCGTGGCCGATGCCCCGGATTTCGAGGAATGGCTGGCCGGCTACCGGCACGGCACGCTGATCCTCAACGTCAAGGAGGAGGGGCTGGAGGACCGGCTGCTGGCCCTGATGGCCGCGCGCGGCATCGAGGACTTCTTCTTCCTCGACCAGTCCTTCCCCTTCCTCATCCGCACCGCCCGCCGCGGCGAGCGGCGCTGCGCCGTGCGCGTCTCCGAGTTCGAGACGGTGGAGACCGCGCTGAGCCTGGCCGGCAAGGTGGAGTGGGTGTGGGTGGACTGCTTCACCCGCTTCCCCCTCTCGGGCGCGGAGGCGGCGCGGCTGCGGGATGCCGGCATGAAGCTCTGCCTCGTCTCGCCGGAACTGCAGGGCCGCACCGACCCGGCCGAGATCGCCGCCATGCGCGCCCTGCTGGCGCGGGAAGGCATCGTCGCCCACGCCGTCTGCACGAAAGCACCCGAGCTTTGGCGCTGATACCGATCGACCTGCGGACCGACCGGTGGTTCCTGCTGGGCCTTGCCCTGCGCATCGCGGCGATCGTGCTGCTGGTGCCGGAGGTCCAGGCCCACTGGTTCACGCCGTTCATGGCGCAGACGCTGGCCGCGCCGAGCCTGGACCCCTGGACCAGCTTCCTGCTTCAGGATGGCCGGACGCCGGATTTCTTCTACGGCCCGGTCATGTACCTGTACCATGCGCCGTTCCTGCTACCGGGCATGCTGGCGGACCGCCTGGCCGAGAGCGGCACGATCTTCACGGGCATGGCCATGGGCGTCAGCCTGCTGGTCGCCGACCTCGCCCTGCTGCTGGTGCTGCGGCGGATGAACGAGGGGCATGACGAGCGTGTCCTGCTGTTCTACTGGCTCTCGCCGCTGGTGCTGTTCATCACCTACTGGCATGGCGACACGGACCTGGTGCCGACCCTGCTGCTGGCCCTCTCCCTGCTGCTGCTGCAGCGCAATTCGCCGGTCTGGGCTGGGGTGGTGCTAGGGCTCGGCATCGGCGCCAAGGTCAGCATCCTCGCCGTCGTTCCCTTCCTGGTGATCTTCCTGTGGAGCCACCGCCGGCATCGCGACACGCTGCCAGGCTTCCTGCTGGCCTGCATGGGGGTGGCGCTGCTGCTGCTGGTGCCGCCGCTGCTCTTCTCCCCGGCCGTGCAGCAGATGCTGGCGAGCAACCCGCGCCTGCTGGTGGCCAATCCGGGCATGGTCTCCATCCTGGACGTGGACATCGTGCTGGGCGCCGGCCAGAAGCTCTACATCATGCCGGTCGTCTACCTGCTGGGCCTGTACGGTGCCTGGAAGGTGGGGCGGATGAGCTTCGACCTGCTCTACACCGTGCTGGGCGTGGCCTATCTGGTGGTGCTGCTGCTCACCCCCTCGGCGGTCGGCTGGTATCTCTGGATCATCCCCTTCCTGGTCACCTTCCAGCTGCGCGCCGGCCCGCGCGCCAGCGGGCTGGTGATGGCCTTCACCGTGGTCCTCATCGCCGCCAAGTCGCTCATCACCGCGGCGCCGGCCGTGCCGCTGCTCGGCCTGCCGCTGGGCTGGCTGAGCCTGCTGCCGGAGGACATGATGTCCGCGCTGCGGCTCAACTCGATCATGGTCTCCGTGCTGATGGGGCTCGGCATCGTGCTGGCCCTGACCATGCTGCGGCGCGGCCTGGACGAGAACGACTTCTTCGGCCTGTCGCAGCGCCCGCTGGCCATCGGCATCGCCGGCGACAGCGGCACCGGCAAGGACACGCTGGCCCTGGCCATGGCCGGGCTGTTCGGCGAAGGCGCCGTCACCGGCATCTCGGGGGATGACTACCACCTGTTCGAGCGGCGGGGGAAGCTGTGGCAGGCCTTCACCCATCTCGACCCCCGCGCCAACGACCTCGAGGCCTTCACGCGGGACGCGCTCTCGCTGCTCGCCTGGCGGCCGATCATGTGCCGCCACTACGACCACGCGACCGGGCTGTTCACGCCGCCCCGCCGCATCCAGGCCAGCGACGTGGCGATGGTCACCGGGCTGCACGCCCTCTACCCGCCCGCCCTGCGCGAATGCCTCGATGTCGGGCTCTACCTTGACATGGACGAGGGGCTGCGCCGCTTCTTCAAGATCCGGCGCGATGTCGGCCAGCGCGGCCACAGCCTGGAGCGGGTGCTCGCCTCCATCGAGCGGCGCATGCCGGACTACGAGGCCTTCATCCGCCCGCAGCGCGAGCATGCGGATGTGGTGTTCTCGCTGATGCCGGCCGACCCCGTGCTGCTGGAGGACATCAACTACACCGGCCCGATGCCGCTGAAGCTGCGCGTGCGGATGCGCAGCGCCATCAGCCTGGACCGCCTGGCGCGGCTGCTGATCGCGCTGTGCGGCGCCCAGGTGGACGTGACCCAGGCCGGCGCCAACACGATGGCCGAGCTGGTGATCGACGGCAGCGACGTGCAGCCGGAGGACATCCACTTCACCGCGCTGCAGCTCGTGCCGCACCTGGAGGAGCTGCTGGCGCGGCACCCGGTGTGGCAGCCGGGCATGACGGGCATCATGCAGCTCATCGTGCTGCTGCAGCTGGCCGAGCTGACGCCGAAGCGGCGCTGAGGACAAGACCGATGAAGATCCTGAACGCTGAGGCCCTGCGCGAGAAGCCCCGCGCCATCCTCTTCGACCTCGACGACACGCTCTACGAGTATGCCGGCCCGCACGAGCGTGCCATGGCGGCGGTGCGCTCCAAGGTGGAGCGGTCGCTCAAGGTGGTGCCGGCGCAGTTCAACAGCGCCTTCCGCCTGGCCCGCGAGGAGGTGAAGAAGACGCTCGGCGCCACGGCCAGCTCGCACAACCGCCTGCTCTACTTCCAGCGCATGATCGAGCTGCTGGGCCTGAACAGCCAGCCGGCGATCGCGCTGGACCTGGAGCAGACCTACTGGCGCACGCTGATGACCACGGCGCGGCTCTACCCTGGCGCGGAGGAGACGCTGATCGAGCTGCGCGCCGCCGGGCTGCCGCTGGCGCTGGTGACCGACCTGACGGCGCAGATCCAGTTCCGCAAGCTCGTCTATTTCGGCATCGACCGCTACTTCGACAGCATCGTCACCTCGGAGGAGGCGGGCGTCGACAAGGTCGGGCTGAAGCCCTTCGAGATCGCCGCCGCCAAGCTGGAGCTGCAGCCGGGCGACCGGGTCTGGTTCATCGGCGACGCGGAGTGCGACGTTGTGGCCAGCAAGAAGGTGCTGAACGCCGCCACCTTCCAGAAGCTGCACCCCGGCGCCAGCGCGCCGCGGATCCATGAGGGCGTGGACGGCACCTTCCACGCCTTTGCCGATTTCCGCGACTGGGCGCGCGGCATCATCGCCTCAGCCTGAACAGGGGCGGCTCCCCCAGGCCGCGCCGCACCAACCGGAAAGCTGATGCCATGACAGAATTCGTCGTCTCGGGCCGGGAAGACCTGTACCGCCTCAAGGGGATGCGCGGCCTCTCCCGCGTCGTCATCCACACCCAGCGGCTGGTCTACCGCAACCTGCTGATGCATGCGCTGAAATACGGGGTCTGGGCGCTGGAGCCGGGCGGCACGCTGCTGGTGCGCGACCGCTCGCCCAATGTCTTCGACCTCTGGCCGCGCTTCGTCTCCTTCAAGCTGATCCGGCAATGGACCTACAAGGCGCTGGCGCAGGATGCGGCGCCGGTGCGGCTCGACACGGCCGCGGGCGAGATCGAGATGGTGCGCACGCGCCCCCTCACCCCGGCCGGCTGGGGCGCGGGCGTGGTCTTCTCCGGCCAGGAGGCGGAGCTGCCGCGCCTGCGCGCCTGCCTCGATTCGCTGCTGCGCCAGCCGGAGCTGCTGCCGGAGAATGGCGGGGAGATCATGGTGAGCGGCCCCGCCGGAGCGGCGGGCTGCCTGGAGGGCTACCCCCAGGTGCGGTACCATGTGCACGATCTGCCGCCCGGCCCGCGGGTGATGATCTGCCAGAAGAAGAACGCGCTGATCCGCGCCCTGCGCGGCCCGCGCGTGGCCATCATGCACAGCCGCATCACCCTGGCGCCCGACACGCTGCGGCATGTGCCGGAGGAGTTCGAGATCATCACGCCGCGCGTGCTGTCGCAGGGCGCGGGGGGGATGGAGGACTATCTCTCCCTCGGCGTGCATGACAGCGGCATGGCCGGCTACGCGCCGCGGCTGACGCCCTCCAGCCTGCGCCGCGGCACGCCGGAGCAGTATCTGGACCTCTACGACCAGGGCTACCCCTATGTCGATGGCGGTCTCTTCATGGTGCGCAAGGACGTGCACGCGCGCTGCCCGCTGAACGACGACATCGCCTGGGACGAGGCCGAGGACCTGGAGTGGTGCAACCGCGCCCTGGCGGCAGGCCTGCTGATCGACTTGGCGCCCGGGGCCTCGGCCGTCTCGGAGGTGAGCAAGCTGCGCTCGCTGCCGCTGCCGCCGCGGGTGATGCGCTGGGTACGCGACGCCAAGTTCACCGCCTTCGCCGGCCGGCACCGGCTGCGCGACCAGGCCGAGCGCTGGATGGGCCGCCGCTGATGCTGCGCAGCGCGGCGGTGCGCAAGTCGCTCACCTTCTTCCTGCTGAAATCGGCCAACACGGCGCTGGCCACGCTGTGGAGCTTCCTGCTGGCCTACAGCCTGGTGCGAATCGTGGGGCTGGAGAACTACGCCTTCTTCGCCACGGTCATCGCCTTTGCCTCGCTGATCCTGCAGGCCGATCTCGGCATCTCCATCCGCCTCTTCGGCCGCATGCGGCAGGATTTCCTGCATCCCGGCCAGGCCTCGCGCGAGGATCTGGGCAGCGCCGCCATGGCCGCGCTGTGGTCCTATGCTGGCCTGGCGGTTCTCGCCACGCTGCTCTTCGGCCTGGCCGTCTGGGCCGCCGGGCTTGGGGTGGAGGCCTACCGGCCGGTCTATGTGCTGCTCTTCCTCGGCTCCGCCCTGCCGCTGCCCTGGATGATCCTGCGCGTCACCGCCAATGCCTTTGACGCCTATGTGATGACGGAGGCGATCGACTTCATCCGCCGCTCGGCACTGTTCGGCCTGACCCTGGCGCTGCTGGCGGGGCTGCCGCTGATGGCCTACTCGCTGGCCTTCGTGGCGCTGTGGCTGGCGGGGCTTGCGGTGCTGTTCGCGCTGGCGCGGCGGCGCGTGCCGCTGCTGGCGCAGCAGGGCCTGCGCGCGCGGCGCGGCTTCTCCGTGCTGCGGCAGGACCTGCGCGGCATCGCCGCCTCGGCGCAGCTCTCCATCTCCGAGTTCCTGATCTACATCTTCCCCTACTACGCCATCCCGCTGATGCACCGGGACGCGCTGGCCCTCGTCGCCTTCGACATGTTCTACAAGGTGACGCGCTTCGCCACGACCGCCTACCTCACCGTCTCCGAGACCCTGCTGCCGCACCAGACCCGTGCCTGGCACGAGGGGGACAGGGCCGGGCTGTGGCGCACGCTGCGGCTCGCCTTCCTGCTCGGCCTGGTGCCGATGCTGGGCGGCGCGGGTGTCATCGGCCTGTTCGGCGAGCAGTTCTTCGGCCTGCTGCTCGGTCAGGCGGGCGTGGTCACGCCGGCGGTCCGGGCGGCCATCTGCGTCATGCTGGTGCTGATGCTGGTGCAGACCCTCTGCGGCGCCTTCCTGGCGGCCACCGGGTTCCTGGCGCCGCTGGCCCGCCGGGCCTCGCTCACCCTGGCCGCCATGCTCGGCTTCGCGGTGCTCACGGCGCAGCAGGGCTGGCCGGTGGAGGTGTTCATCGGCGGCTATGTGGCGCTGTATGGCTGCGAGGCGCTTTCCTACCTGGTGCTGATGATCCGCACCATCCGGCGCCAGGAGCAGGGCTCCTCGCCCGCGGGATCCCCCATAGGGGTCTGAGGAATCCCGCGGCCCGAGGGTCACGCCACGGGGAAGAGCCTGTCCTGCTCCGCCCGCAGCGTGTCGATGAGGCGACCTGGGGGGATCTCCACATCGTCGTAGGTGAGCACGGCATCCTTGGCGATGTCGCGCTTCAGCCGACAGCCCTGGGCCAAGCCCATGGGCAGCAGCGTCTCCCGGCGCGAGATCTCGTAGGTCTCGCACTGGCCGTAGGTCATGTAGCCGCCGAGCGCGTCGATCTCCTCGCCCGCCTTCAGGTCCTTCTTGGCGGTCGCCACGACCTCGACGCGCGGGCCGTCGATCGGCTGCAGCACGGCGTCATTGCACAGCACCACGCGGGCCACCGAGATCGGGATCTCGAAATGGCAGAGGTGGTACGGGGTGTAGAAGCTGTAGAGCGGGCCGGTGCCCAGCTTGTACAGGTTCAGGTAGTGCTGCTGCTTCGGGTCGTCATGCGTGGCCAGAACGTAGATGCCGGGGCCGGGCTTGCTGCCGACCACGTAGTCGACGATGCCGCCCTTCTCCTTCAGCATCTCCACGTCGTAGAGCTGGGTCAGCTCGTCGACATGGCCGCGGTGGTCACGCCCGATCATGCCGCGCTGGTTCACCGTCATGCCGGTGGCATTGGCGACGATGGCCTGCTCGAAGCTGATCTTGGTGCCGTCGGCGAAGCTGGTCACCATGTAGGGGTCCTGCCCCCACTGCCTGGCGAAGCCTTCCTGCGTCGTCGGGTTGCGGTAGGGGTCCTGCAGGCCCTTGATGTTCCCGCAGACCAGCGGCGTCAGCCCGATCGACCTGACGAAGCGGAACAGGTTCATCTGCACGCCGGGCTGGTCGCCATCGGCGCCGGTGAAGATGATGCCGGCGGCGTCCGCCTTCTTCTTCAGCAGCGGGCCGACCGTGCCGTCCAGCTCGGCGTTCATCGAGACCATGTGCTTGCGGTTCTCGATCGCCGCCATGGTCACCATGGCGCCGTACTCGATGGCACCCGTCGCATCCACCAGGCATTCCAGCGCCGGCGAGCGGCAGAGCAGCAGCGGATCGCTGGTGATGGCGGCGCGGCCCTGGGCGATCGCCTCGGCCAGCGCGGCATCCGTCTCCACCACCGCGATATCGGTCACGCCGGCGATCTCGAAGGCCTGCCGGGCGCGCTCGATGTTGCGGTTGCAGATCACCGCCAGCTCCATGCCGGGCACGGAGTTGACGATCTGGTTGGTGATGCCCTTGGCCATGAAGCCGGCGCCGAACATGCCGACGCGAACCGGCTTGCCTTCCGCCGCGCGGGCCTTCAGCAGCGTGTCATAGATCATGATGCGTCTCCGGCCGGCTCAGCGCACGCCGCGCAGTTGCTCGACGGCATGGAACTCGGCGTCGAAAAGCGGCCAGTTGCGGTCCTTCTCCGAGACCAGCTCGGGCTGGATCGGCCAGTCGATGCCGAGATGCGGGTCGTCGTAGCGCAGGCCGCGCTCGCCGCCGGGCATGTAGGCATCGCTGACCATGTAGAAGGCCTCGGTGTCGTCCCGCAGCGTGACGAAGCCATGCGCGAAGCCGCGCGGCACGTACAGCATCTTGCGGTTCTCGTCGTTCAGCTCGATGCCGAAATGCTTGCCGTAGCTGGCGGAATCCGGCCGCATGTCGACGATGACGTCGTAGAGCGCGCCACGCAGGCAGCGCACCAGCTTCACCTCCGCCGCGGGCGGCAGCTGGTAATGCATGCCGCGCAGCGTCCCCTTGCGGGGGTTGAAGGAGTTGTTGACCTGCGCGTAGCGGCTGACGAGGCCGGCTTCGGCGAATTCCTGCTCACAGAAGGCGCGGGCGAAGAAGCCGCGCTCATCGGCGCGCGGCTCCATCTCGATCACATACGCGTCCTGGAGCGGGGTCTTGTGGAACTTCATGCCACCGCCTTCTGCGGTTCGAGGTTGTTGTCCACCGTGCCGGAGGCGATCAGCTTCTCCAGCGTCACCAGGCGGATCGCGCCCGACTTCCGGTAGTTCCGGTCGGCGAAGCCCTGCGCCTTCAGCTCATCGCGCAGCTCGGCGATGGCGCCGTCGAGCGTCTCCTGCGGCTGGTGCTCCGGCGCCAGCCTGGCGAAGAGCGAGAAATCCACCTTGTAGGAACGCTTGTCCGGCGGCGCCGAGGTGGCGATGGACACCGTGGCCTCCGGCATGGCACGGCCCACCGCCTCGGCCAGGTCGCGCACCTGGTAGTTCCAGCGCTCGGTGCCGACATTGACGGTGAGGAAGTTGCCGCCATTCTCCGGCGCGCGGATGATCGCCCACTCGATGGCGCGCGCCATGTCGCGGACATGGATCAGCGGCCGCCAGGGCGTGCCGTCGCTGAGCACGCTCACCTCGCCATTGGCCAGGGCGCCGGCGACGAAGTCGTTCAGCACCAGGTCGAGGCGCAGGCGCGGCGACATGCCGCAGGCCGTCGCGAAGCGCAGGCAGGAGACCACCATGCCGCTGTTGTCGAGCGCGCGCAGCGAGGTCTCGGTGTCGATCTTGGAGCGCGCATAGGCGGTCAGCGGGTTGAGCTGATCCTCCTCGACGCGGGCGCGGCCATCGGCGGCGAAGCCGTAGACGCTGCAGCTTGAGGCGAAGACGAAGCGCTTGACCCCCGCCTCGGCCGCGGCCTTGGCGACATCGACGCTGGCGCGATGGTTGATCGCGTCCGTCACCGCCTCGAAGCGCTGGCCCATCGGGTCGTTCGAGATGGCGGCCAGGTGCACCACCGCGTCGAAGCCGCGCAGCTCCTCGACGCCGATCTCGCGCACGTCGCCGAACTTCTGCTCGTCCAGCAGGGTCTCGGGCAGCGGGTCGTTCGTGGTCAGGCAGTGGCCGAACCAGCCGCGGTCGTAGCCGACCAGGTGCGCCTGCGGGAACACCTGGCGCAGGTGGCGGACGACGACGGGGCCGACATAGCCCATATTACCGGTGATCAGGATACGCATGGTTTCAGCACCCCCAAACGCGCCACGGCGCCTTGCCGGAAGTCCACAGCCCCTCGAGATGGCTCCGGTCGCGGATGGTGTCCATCGGATGCCAGAAGCCGTGGTGCTGGTAGACCGTCATCTGCCCATCGGCGCAGAGGCGCTCGATCGGCTGGTCTTCCCAGACGGTGGAATCGCCCTCGATATAGTCGCCGACCTTCGGACTGAGCACGAAGAAGCCGCCATTGATCCAGCCGCCATCGCCCTGGATCTTCTCCTTGAAGGCGGTGACCTGCTTGCCCTCGATCTGCAGCGCGCCGAAGCGGCCGGCAGGCTGGGTCGCGGTCATCGTCGCCAGCCGGCCTTCCGCCTTGTGCAGGGCGATGGTGGCCGTGATGTCGATGTTGCCGACGCCGTCGCCATAGGTGAGGCAGAAAGCTTCCTCATCCTTCAGGTAGGGCATGACACGCTTGATGCGGCCGCCCGTCATGCTGTCCTCGCCCGTGTCCACCAGCGTCACACGCCAGTTCTCGGCGCGGGCGTTGTGGACCTCCATGGTGTTCTTTTCCAGATCGAACGTGACGTCCGACATGTACATGAAGTAGTTTTTAAAATATTCTTTGATGACATTCCCGCGATATCCCAGGCACACAACAAAATCGTTGATGCCATGGGCGCTGTATATTTTCATGATGTGCCAAAGGATAGGCCGGCCGCCGATCTCAACCATGGGCTTCGGGCGGACCGAGGTTTCCTCGGCAAGGCGGGTTCCCAGTCCACCGGCCAAGATGACTGCCTTCATATCTCAGAACCCTCGCTGCTGGGGCGGCATTTGAAAATCCCGGGACGATTTGTCCCAAGACATAGCCTCAGTGTGATTTATGAGACCGAGTTTGCATAGAGAGAACGAACATCACCAAATAGTCAGTACGAGATTGTTATTTTAATACCGAAACAACCTCTCCTTGTCCTGCGTATCCTCCCTGGCGCTCAATCCCGCATGAAAATCGAGCAATCATCCTTACAAATGATGATCTCATAAATTTGTTCTGTTTCTGCTTGTTTTTTGGAATAGATTTTAAAAAATTTAGACCCTCGGAATGGGCCGATCGGCTAGCCAAGCGTTTAGGCGTGAAAGCCGGACAAGGAATTGAGCAGCATGACTGAAGACACGCAGGTTACGATTGGCATGCCTGTTCGAAACGGCGGGCAGCAGATCAAGACCGCGATTGACTCATTATTGTCGCAGACTCACCGGAACATCAAACTCGTCATCTCCGACAACTGCTCGACCGACGAAACGCGTGAGATCTGCCGCGAGTATGCCCGGCAAGACAGCCGCGTCGTGCTGCATGAGCAGAAGGAGAATCTCGGCATCTGCGGAAATTTCCGCTTCGTGCTGATGCAGGCCAAGACCCCCTACTTCCTCTGGGCGTGCCATGACGATGTCTGGGCGCCCGAGTTCATCCAGAAGAACCTGGAGAATCTGCAGCGCCACCCCAACGCCGTGGCCAGCACCTCGCGCGTCGCCATGGTCACTCCGGCCGGGCGCCGGGAGATGTCGAACGGCACCTTCGCGCTGCAGGGCACCGCGGCCGAGCGCCTGCGCGGCTTCTTCTGGGATCCGGGCGAGGTCTCCCGCTTCTATGGCGTGTACCGCACGGAGGCGCTGAAGCGGTCCTTTCCCGAGGATATCGACGTCTTCGGCTATGACTGGATCGTCATGGCGCTGAACCTGCTCGAAGGCGATCATCTCGAGCTGCCGGAAGTGCTGCTGACGCGCGAGGATCACGACGACGACCACTATCATCGCACTCTGGTGCGCCGCCAGCCGCGCCGGCTGCACCGCTGGATGCCGCATCTGCCGATGACGCGGGTGCTGCGCGAACGTCTTCCGCCGGAGATCTGGCGCGCCTGCCGCAGCCGGGTCCTGCGGCGCAACGCGATCCAGTCGCTCATGTACTGCAAGTATCGCGTCCCCGCCGTGGCGCCGCTGGTGCGGACGCTCTCCGTGCTGGAGCGGGCCCGCACCCGCTACATCAGGGCGTTCTGAAGCGGGGCCGTGCCCGCCTAGGCGAAGGGCGGCTGCCGCAGCAGAGCGGCCACCTTCGCCGCCGGCACGGGCCGGCTGAAGAGATAGCCTTGCCCCTCGGTGCAGCCGAGCTGCCGCAGCGCCGCAAGCTGCTCCGCGCTCTCCACGCCCTCGGCCGTGACGGACAGGCTGAGGCTGCGCCCCATGCTGACGACGGCGCTGATGACGGCGTTCGACTCCACCCGCCCCGGCAGGCCCGCGATGAAGGAGCGGTCGATCTTGATCTTGTCGAACGGAATGCGCAGCAGATAGCCAAGCGACGAGAAGCCTGTGCCGAAATCGTCGAGCGCGATGCGCACGCCCAGGCCCCGCAGCGCCTCAAGCGTCGCGATATTGGCCTGGTCGTCCTGCAGCAGCGTCGATTCGGTGATCTCCAGCTCCACCCGCCCGGGGGGCAGCCCGGACAGCTTCAGCGTCTCGGCGAGGGTGGACAGCAGCCCCGGGTCGCGGAACTGCACCGCCGACAGGTTGATGGCGACATTCACCGGCTCGGGCCATTGCGCCGCCTCCGCGCAGGCGCCGCGCAAAATCCACTCGCCGATCCGGATGATCAGCCCGCTCTCCTCCGCGAGGGGGATGAACTCGGCCGGTGAGACATGGCCATGCACCGGGTGATGCCAGCGCAGCAGCGTCTCCAGGCAGGTCACGCGGCCGCTGCGCAGGTCGACGAGCGGCTGGAAATGCAGGGAAAGCTCGCCGCGCTGCAGGGCGGTACGCAGCCCGGCCTTCAGCATCTGCTTGCGGCGGGCCGCCGCCTCCATGCTCCGCTCGAAGAAGCGGAAGGTGCCCCGCCCCCCGGATTTGGCATGATAGAGAGCAATGTCGGCGTTCCGGATCAGGCTTTCCGGTGTCTCGCCATGCTCGGGCGCCAGGGCGAGGCCGATGCTGGTGCCCGCCGCGACCAGCTGCCCCTCCAGATTATAGTCCTCATCCAGCAGCGCCAGGAGATGCCGGGCCGTGCCGGCCGCCTCCTCCGCCGTTGTCAGCCCCGTCTGGAGCAGGGCGAATTCGTCGCCGCCGAGACGGTAGACCTTGCAGCCCTTCCCCTGGCCGGCCCCCAGCCGGTTGGCCACCTGCTGCAGCAGGCAATCCCCCGCGGTATGGCCCAGCACATCATTGATGCCTTTGAAGTGGTCGAGGTCGAGGTAGTACAGGGCGAGAATCTGCCCGTCCCGCTTCTCGGCGAAGAGTCGCTTGATGTCCTCCTGGAACAGCCGGCGATTGGGCAGGCCGGTCAGCGGGTCGTGATAGGCCAGGTAGGCGATCTGCTGCTCGGCCTGCCGCCTCTCCGTGATGTCCTGCGACACCACGAGCAACCGCACCACCGCGCCCGCCGCGTTGCGCACGGGCGAGACGATCACGTCCCACCATTTGGGCCTGCCGCGGACGGTGGGGCAGAAGCCGGTGAAGTTGCCGGCATCGCCGGCCCGCGCGGCCTCGACCGCCTGGCGGGCCTTGGCCGCCATCTCGGCGGGCAGCGCGGCCAGCCAGTCCTTCCCGTGCAGGCGGCTGGAATCCTCGATCTCCATGAGCGTTTCCCCGGCCTTGTTCATGAACAGGAGCCGGCCGGAGAGATCGAGCACCTTGATGCAGACCACACTGCTCTCGACGACGCCGCGGGCGAATTCCTCGC
Source organism: Roseomonas sp. TS2 (assembly GCF_058833935.1). NCBI lineage: Bacteria > Pseudomonadati > Pseudomonadota > Alphaproteobacteria > Acetobacterales > Roseomonadaceae > Roseomonas > Roseomonas sp. TS2. The sequence goes on from NZ_JCACVY010000003.1 coordinate 84,816, forward strand.
TTTCCCGCAGTGCCTCCAGCGCCAGCCTGTGGTCGTGGATGTCTTCATCCATCCCGTACCAGCGGATAATCCGCCCCGCCGCGTCGCGGCGCGCCGTGGCCCGGGAACGGAACCAGCGATATTCCCCGTCCGCCAGACGGAACCGGGCTTCCAGGTCGACCGGCTCGCCGCTGACGAGAGAGCGCCTCCAGTGCCGCAGCACCTCCGCCCTGTCATCGGGGTGCACCACCGAGAGCCGGCCCATCTCCAGGACCTCGTCCTCCGTCATGGCCAGCAGGCGGCTCCAGCGCGGGCTGATGGTGATCAGCGCCCCCTTCTCGTCGGCGACCCAGGCGATCTGCGGGCTGAGCTCGATCGCGTGCCGATGATTCTCCTCGCTCTCGCGCAGCGCCTCCTCCACACGGACGCGGTCCGTCACGTCCCAGATCGTGACCAGCACGGCGTCCCGCCCGGCGAAGACGAGAAGGTGCGAGAGGACATCGACGATGCGCTCGCTGCCCTTGGCGTCCACATGCCGCCAGTTCTGGCTGATCTGGTAGGCCTGGCGGGGCGCCGTGACGGCAGCGCGTACCTGCTCACGCTCCGAGGGCTCGCGGATATCCAGGATGGTCATGCGCAGGAACTCCTCGCGCGACCAGCCATATGCCATCACGGCCGCATCGTTCACCGCCAGGAAGCGCAGGGTTTCCCGGTCATAGACCCACATCGGCACCGGGTTCTGCCGGAACAGCAGGCCGAGGGCTTCCTCGGTCTCCTTCTGCGGCGTGATGTCGCTGGCGACGCACAGCGCCCCCCTGGCCCCCGCCTGCCCACCCGCCACGGGGCTGAGCGAGAGCCGCAAGGTCCGCGGCCGGCCATCGGCGCTGGACGGGCCGCCCTTCCAGTCCAGCGTGGCGGTGCCGCCGGCACGCAGCACCGCCGCAAGGGGCTCGTCCAGGAAGGCGGCCAGCGCCGCGAGGCTATCAGCCCCCCCGCTGCCGGAGAGGCTGTCCTCCGATCCGCCGATCAGCCGGATCATGGCGCGGTTGAGGTAAAAGGGCTGCCCGTCGCTCCCGAAGAGGCAACATCCGAGCGGGGAGGCGTCCAGCCCAGCCGCCAGCGCCTGGAAGCGCGCTTCCATCATACCGCCACGAGCCGAGGCGTGACGCAGGGCCGAGGTGGTCATCGACAATCCGTCCGTCACCTGAAACGCCACACGGCCTATCACCGGAACGTGAGAATAGTGGAGGGCGGCGGGCAAAAGCAACCACCCCCTGGCCTTCCCCGCCCGCCGCGCCCGTGGCTCCGGCCGCCGGCCAGCGCGGCAGGACGCGCCCGGACCGCCGCGGAGGCGCCGTCATCTGGGCGAGGCGGCCGCCGCGAAGCCGCGCATCAACCCAGCCATATCGGGGTTGTCCTCCAGCGACCAGAGCAGCCCGATCTGCTCCTCCGCCCGTGCCGCCATGCCGGCCAGGCTGGCGTTGGCGCGGTACTTCGCCTCCAGCTCCGCATCCGTGAGCGGCTGCCCCTCGCTGCCGCGCGGTGCCGTCACGGTGATGCTGCGCTCCTCCCCGCCGCCGGTGCGCAGCGTGACACGCGCCGCGCCGCGCGGCAGCCCGTCGTCCAGCACCGCCCGCACCCTGCCGCGCAGCGCCGCCACGGCGGGGTCCCGCACCGCCGCGAGGGAGAACGCCGCCGGCCCGGCCTCGCCCCGCGCCAGCACCACCGCCGCGGTGTGGTGGATGCTCACCCGCGCGTCGCGCTCGTTCCGCACGGGCCGGTCGCCGCGGTCGAGCAGGAGCTGGTTCCCGGCCACCACCACCTCGGCGATCGCCTCCCCCGGCACGCGCAGCGCCAGGCAGGCATCGATGAGGGCGTGGAAGACGATGCCGCTCGGGTAGGGCTTGTAGGTGTTGCGCGCGAATTCCCAGCGGGTGCCGAGCCCCCCGGTGACGCGGCGGAGATCGGGGGCGTCGCCCATGGCCCGCGCCCAGCCGAGCGGCCCCTCGATGGCGGCCGGCGCGGCGCCATAGCCGGCCTGGGCCAGGAGCGCGGCCAGCAGGCCGTTGCGCGCCGCATTGCCCATGCCGACATTCTTGGCCGCGCTCGGCAGGTTCTCCACCAGCCCGGCCGACTGGCTGGCGGCGATGCCGAGCGCCGCCCAGCATTGCGCGGCGTCCAGCCCCAGCAGCCGGGCGCAGCCCGCCGCCGCGCCGAACACGCCGCAGGTGGAGGTGATGTGCCAGCCCCGTGCATAATGCCCGGGCGAGACGGCACAGCCGAGGCGGCATTCCACCTCGGCGCCCAGCAGGAAGGCATGCAGCACCGCCTTGCCGCCCAGGCCGCGCTGCTCGGCCAGGGCCAGCAGCGGCGGCGCCACGGGGGCGGTGGGGTGGATCACCGTCTCCAGATGCGTGTCGTCGTAATCCAGCAGGTTGGCGGCGATGGTGTTGACAAAGGCGGCGCCCATCGCGTCCAGCCGCTCGGCGCGGCCGATCACCGTGGCATGGCCGCCGCCCGAGAAAGGCGCCATGACGCGCAGCGCCGTCTCCACCGCCGGGTCACGCGCCACGCCCAGCGCGCCGCCGAAGAAGTTCAGCAGGGCACGCCGGCCCTCATGCCGCAGCGAGGCGGGAATCTCCTCCCAGCGCGAGGCCGCGATGAACCGGCCGAGGATCTCGCCGGCATAGGGAGCGTGCCCGTCTCCACCCATGATGATCCCCCCGCTGCGGGCCGCGCCGCCGGGAGGCGCAGGCCCTTCCCGCGCTCTCCCCGGCTTGCCCTCGGCTTATGTTACCGATATCAAGCCTGGACCATCCGGGAGGCACGGTCAATTGCGGCAGCGCGTGCAACAGGACGGCGCAGGCACCGGCCGGCGCCGCGCCCTCGTCACCGGCTCGACCGGCGGGCTGGGCCTGGCCGTGGCCGGTGCCCTGGCGGCCATGGGATGCGACATCGTCCTGCACGGCCTGCTCGCGGAAGGGCCGGCGGCGGAGCTGTGCGGCGGCCTGTCCCGGCGGCACGGCGTGGCCGTGCGTTACCACCGGGCGGACCTGGCCGACGCCGCCGCCATCGCCGCCATGATGGCCGAGGCGGGCGAAGTCGACATCCTCGTCAACAACGCGGCGACCCGGCATTTCGCCCCGATCGAGGCGACGCCGCCGGAGGATTGGGAGGCGGATCTGGCGGTGAACCTCACCGCCGCCTTCCATACCATCCGCCTTGCCCTGCCGGGGATGCGGGCACGGGGCTGGGGCCGGATCGTCAACATGTCCTCGATCTACGGGCTGGTCGGCGCCACAGACCGTGCCGGCTATGTCGCCACCAAGACGGCGCTGATCGGCCTCACCCGCGCCGTGGCGCTGGAGACGGCGCGGCAGGGCATCACCTGCAACGCCCTCTGCCCCGGCACCACGCTGACCCCGGGCATCGAGGAGCGCATCCGCGCCGCCATGGCCGGCGGCGCCCTGGACCGGGCCGCGGCTTCCAGCCACATCCTGGCCGGCAAGCAGCCGAGCGGCCGCTTCATCGCCGCCGAGGCGGTGGCCGGGCTGGTCGCCTTCCTCTGCAGCGAGGCGGGCCGCGACCTGACCGGCGCCGCCCTGCCGGTGGATGGCGGCTGGTCCGCCACATGAAGCGCGCGACCAGCCGCCCGCGCCCCGCTATGCCGGGCGGGGCACGGCGTCCAGCCGGGCCACCATCCCCTCCAGTCCCGGTGCGGAGGCCGGGTAGCGCTCCAGCACCAGGGGGTCGTGGCCGGGGATGATGTGGTCGGGCGAGCTGGCCAGGCGGTGCAGCGTGTCGTAGCCCTCCAGCATCTGCGCCACGTCGGCGACGATGGGGAAAGGCCGGCGTTGCTGGAGGTTGGCGTAGAAATGCGTGGCATCGGAGGCCAGCACCACCCAGCCGCGCCGCGTGCGCACGCGCATCACCTGCAGCCCCAGCGAATGCCCGCCGACATGGTGCAGGCTGATGCCGGGCGCCAGCTCCACGCTGCCGTCATGGAAGCTGGCGCGGCCGGCGAAGACGCGGTCCACCATCGCCTTCACGTCCGCAGCCTCGAAGGGCGCGCGCAGCAGGCCGTGGCACATGCAGCGCCCGGTGCAGTAGGCCATCTCCCGGTCCTGGATGTGGTAGCGGGCGGCGGGGAACATGTCGTGGTTGCCGGCATGGTCGTAATGCATGTGGGAGAGCACCACATCGGCCACGCCGCCGGCCTCGATGCCGATGCGCCGCAGCCCCTCGGCCGGGGTGCAGAGCAGCCGCCGCCCGCGCCGCGCCGCCACCTCGGCGCTGAAGCCGGTGTCCAGCACGAAGCTGCGCTTGCGGCCGACCACCGCCCAGACGAAATAGTCGAGCGGCATCGGCGCGTTGTCATGCGGGTCGCCGCCGAAGAAGTTCTCATGCGCGGGCCGGTCGTGCCGCGCGTATTTGACGGCATGGATCTCGTAGGTGTCTTCGTCATGCTCAGCCATTGCTGGTCGTTCCTTCCCTGCCCGGCCGGAGATCGCCGGGCGATGACACAGGCCGGGGCGCCGCGCCGTGCCGGATGATGGCGGCGATGCCGCCGGGCCGCCCCCGGGCGGGGTGCGGATGCGGGACGTGGCGCAGCGCGCCGGCGTCTCCACCATGACCGTCTCCCGCGTGTTGAGCGACCCCGGCAAGGTCTCCGCTGAGGTGCGCCAGCGCGTGATGGCGGCGATCGAGGCCGCGGGCTACGTGCCGAACCGGCTGGCGGGCAGCCTCTCCTCCCGGCATTCGCGGGTCATCGGGCTGATCGTGCCGAGCCTGGAGAACTCGCTGTTCGCGCCGACCATCCAGGGCATCTCGGAGGTGCTGCGGCGCAACGGGTATCAGCTCATGGTCGCCGATTGCGGCGGCAGCGACGCCGAGGAGGAGGCGCTGGTCACCGCCTTCCTGGCGCAGCGCGTGGCGGGGCTGGTGCTGCACAACACCCGCCACACCGCGGCGGCACGGGCCATGATCCGCCGCGCCGGCATCCCCGTCGTGGAGACGGGCACGCTGACGCCGAAGCCGCTCGACATGGTGGTGAGCTACTCCAACCACGAGGCCTCGCGCGCCATGACGCTGCACCTGCACCGGCTGGGCTACCGGCGCATCGGCTTCGTCAGCCTGCCGGCGGCCGGCAACAACCGGGCCCTGGCGCGCCAGGGCGGCTACCGTGCCGCGCTGGCCGAGGCCGGGCTGCCGCCGGAGCCGCGGCTGATGCTGGAAATGCCGCCCGGCCTGCCCTCCGGCGCCGAGGCGGTGGTGCGGCTGGCGGAAGGTCCGGTGCCGGCCGATGCCATCTTCTTCGCCGGCGACGTGCTGGCGGTCGGCGCCCTGTTCGAGTGCCAGCGGCGCGGCTGGGCGGTGCCAGGCCGCGTCGGCATCGCCGCCTTCGACAACATCGAGATCCTGGGCCAGATGGTGCCACCCATCACCACCCTGCGCCTGCCGCGCGCCGAGATCGGCCGCCGCGCGGCGGAGATCCTGCTCGACCGCATCCAGGGCCGGTCGGCCGGGCCGGTGCGGGTGGATCTGCGCTTCGAGATCATCCAGCGCGCCAGCACCTGAACCAGAGATGGCGGTTTTGATGATACCGGTATCATGATTCGGCTTGTGCGCTGCCCGGACGCTGCCTAGACCCGGACCAGGGGCCGGCACGGCCCAGGGAGGACGCAGGATGTCGAAGCCGGTTCTGGGCTTTGTCGGGCTGGGGCAGATGGGCAGCCGCATGGCGCTGCGCCTGCTGGAGGCCGGGTATCCGCTGGTGGTGTGCGACACGGCGGAGACGGCGCTGGCGCCGCTGCTGGCCCGGGGCGCGCGCCGCGCCGCCACCCCCGCCGCGCTGGCCGACCAGTCGGACATCGTGCTGGGCAGCCTGCCGACGCCGGAGGCGGTGCAGGCGGTGGGGCTGGGCCCGCAGGGGCTGCTGCACGGCCAGAGGGCGCGGCGCTTCATCGACCTGTCCACCACCGGGCCGCGCATCGCCCGCCAGGTGGCCGGCGCCTTCGCCGCGCAGGGCCGCGTCGCCCTCGACGCGCCGGTGAGCGGCGGCATCACCGGCGCCGAGCAGGGCGCGCTGGCGCTGATGGTCTCGGGCCCCCGCGCCGAATTCGCGGCGCTGGAGCCGGTGCTGCGGGTGCTGGGGCGGCCCTTCTTCTGCGGGGAGGAGGCCGGCCAGGCGCAGGTGATGAAGCTGTGCAACAACCTCCTCGCCGCCGCCACCCTGGCGATCTCCTCGGAGGCCATCGTCATGGGCGTGAAGGCCGGGCTGGACCCGGCCCTGATGTGCGAGGTGATCAACGCCAGCAGCGGCCGCAACAGCGCGACGCAGGACAAGTTCCCCCGCGCCGTCATCCCCCGCAGCTTCGACTTCGGCTTCGCCACGGGGCTCTCGCACAAGGATGTGCGGCTCTGCGTGGACGAGGCGGAGGCGATGGGCGTGCCGATGGTGGTGGGCAGCGCGGTGCGGCAGATGCTGGCCGTGACCAGCGCTTCCTTCGGGGCGGAGAGCGACTTCACCTCCATCGTCAAGGTTGTGGAGCAGTGGGCGGGGGTGGAGGTGCGCGCCCGCTGAGGCGGCGCCGGCCAGGATCAAGGTGCCAGGGAGGGTAGCCAGGGAGGGTCCCCTCCCCGGCCGGGCGGGCCCTCATTCCAGCCGGATGTTCAGGTCGCGCACCACCGAGGCCCAGCGCGCCGCGTCCTGCGCGATGAACCGGCCCGTCTCCTCCGGCGAGGTGGCAGCGGGGATGGCGGCCTGGCCGCGGAACGCCGCGCGCAGCGCGGGCGCGGCCAGCGCCTCGGCCATCACCGTGGCGAGGCGCTGGGCGATGGAGGCGGGCATACGCGCCGGGCCGAGAAGGCCGAACCAGTTTCCGCTCTCCACCGGCACGCCGAGCCCGATCATGGTGGGCGTGTTCGGCAGCAGGTCGAGCCGCTCCGCCGCGCCGAGCGCCAGGATGCGCGCCTTGCCGTCGCGCGCCAGCGCCTCGGCCGGGCCGGCATTGAGGAACATGCAGTCCACCTGCCCGCCGAACACGGCGGTGCTGGCGGGCGCGGCGCCGGTGAACGGCACATGCAGCATCTGCAGCCCCGCCTGCTGGGCCAGCGCCTCCATCGCCAGATGGGAGGTGCTGCCGATGCCCCAGGAGGCGAAGCTGACCTGCCCCGGCCTGGACCGCACCAGCCCGAGGAAGCCGGCGAGATCCTCCGCCCCCAGCCCCGGCCGCAGGATCAGCGCGAAGGGCCCGCGCGCGAACAGCGTGACGGGCGTGAAATCCGACACCGCGTTGTAGGCCAGCCTCGGGTAGATGAGCGGGTTGATCGCGTGCGTCTCGGCATTGGCCAGGATCAGCGTGTGCCCGTCGGGCGCGGCGCGGGCCACGGCCTGGGTGCCCACCGCGCCATTGGCGCCGGGGCGGTTCTCGATCACCACGCTCTGGCCCAGCGCGGCGGAGAGCGGCTGCGCCAGAATGCGGATCAGCACATCCGCCAGCCCTCCCGCATTCCAGGGCACGACGACGCGCACCGGCTGCTCCGGATAGGCGGCCAGGGCGGGGGCGGCCAGCGGCAGGGCCGCGGCCGCCCCCAGCAGGGTGCGGCGGCTGATGGGAGCCATGGGATCGTTCCTCGCGCGGTGGGTCTTGCTTGGCGCCATCCTCGCGCAGAACCAGATTGTCGGACAAGAATTTTTGTTATCGATACCACGCGCCTCCAGAGGCGGGGCCGGGGAGCCGGGGGAGAGCGGCGCCATCCTGCGGGCCGGCGGGCGATCGCCGCCCCGCGGCGGCCGGCCCGGGCGATATTCGCAGCCAGAGGCGCGCCACCCATTCTTACGGCCTGGCCGTAGCCCCGCCCGGCGTGGCACGCGCAGCAGGGGGAACGGCCGGTGGAATCATCCGGCCGGAACGGGCGGCTCCGGCCCCGCTCAGAGCGGCAGCGGGCCGTCGCTCTTCACCTCTTCCATCACGGCATAGGTGCGTGTCTCCCGCACGCCGGGCAGGGCCAGCAGGACATCCCCCAGGAAGCGCCGGTAGGCCGCCATGTCCTGCACCCGCGTCTTCACCAGGTAGTCGAAGCCGCCGGCCACCATGTGGCATTCCAGCACCTCCGGCGCCCGGTTCACCGCCGCGGCGAAGCGGGTGAAGACATCCGGCGTCGTCTTGTCGAGCAGCACCTCGACGAAGACGAGCAGGCCGAAGCCGAGCCGGTGCGGATCCAGCCGCGCCCCGAAGCCGGTGACGACGCCCTCCTTCAGCAGCCGCCGCATCCGCTCGCTGGTGGCGGTGGGGGAGAGGCCGATCCGCTCGGCCAGTTCCAGATTCGTGATCCGGCCCTCGCGCTGGAGAACGGAAAGGATCATGCGGTCTGTACGGTCCATCATCCGAAGCTTTCACTATCAACCCGGCTCCGTGGCGCCGATCATGCTGCCCAATCGCCGAAAGCCGCGTGTCGATCAACCCAGCGCGGCGGTAGGATCGGCTCCTCCGGCTCCCGGGCCCTGTGCTGCCGAAAGACCGCATGATGAGCGCTGAATCCCTGCCAACACCCTTCCTCGCCCTGGCGGAGGGGCTCCCCACGCAGGGGCCGCTGCGTGACGCCGTCACCGCCGCCTACCGGCGGCCGGAGCCGGAGTGCCTGCCGCCCCTGCTGGCCGCCGCCGCCCTGCCGCCGGCTCAGGAGGAACAGGCCGCCGCCCTGGCGCGGCGCCTGGTGCAGGCCCTGCGCGGCAAGCCGCGCCAGGGCGGGGTGGAGGCGCTGATGCAGGAATTCTCGCTCTCCAGCCAGGAGGGCGTGGCACTGATGTGCCTGGCCGAGGCGCTGCTGCGCATCCCCGACACCGCCACGCGGAACGCGCTGATCCGCGACAAGATCGCGGGCGGCGACTGGCGGGGGCATCTCGGCCATTCCGGCTCGCTCTTCGTCAACGCCGTCACCTGGGGGCTGGTGGTGACGGGCCGGCTGGCCGCGCCGGAGGGCGAGGCGGGGCTCGGCGCCAGCCTGACCCGGCTGCTCCGCCGCGCCGGCGAGCCGGCCATCCGGCACGGCGTCGATCTCGCCATGCGGATGCTCGGCGAGCAGTTCGTCACCGGCCAGACCATCGCCGAGGCGCTGGCCAACAGCCGGGCGCGGGAGCGGCAGGGCTTCCGCTACTCCTACGACATGCTGGGCGAGGCGGCGGCGACGGCGGAGGACGCCGCCCGCTACCTGCGCGACTACGAGGCCGCCATCCATGCGATCGGCCGCGCCTCGGCCGGGCGCGGCATCCAGGAGGGGCCGGGCATCTCCATCAAGCTCTCGGCGCTGCACCCCCGCTACAGCCGCGCGCAGCGCGGGCGGGTGATGGCGGAGCTGCTGCCGCGCGTGGCGGGGCTGGCCGTGCTGGCGCGGCGCTACGACATCGGCCTCAACATCGACGCCGAGGAGGCGGACCGGCTGGAGCTGTCGCTCGACCTGCTCGAGGCGCTCTGCCACGACGACAGGCTGGCGGGGTGGGACGGCGTCGGCTTCGTGGTGCAGGCCTACCAGCGCCGCGCGCCCTACGTGATCGACTTCGTCATCGACCTCGCGCGGCGCACGGGGCGGCGGATGATGGTGCGGTTGGTCAAGGGCGCCTACTGGGACAGCGAGATCAAGCGCGCCCAGCAGGACGGGCTGGCGAGCTTCCCCGTCTTCACCCGCAAGATCCACACGGATGTCTCCTTCCTCGCCTGCGCGCGGCGGCTGCTGGACGCGCCGGAGGCGGTGTTCCCGCAATTCGCCACGCACAATGCGCGGACGCTGGCCGCCATCCACGCCATGGCCGGGCCGGAGCGCTACCGGCCGGGCCAGTACGAGTTCCAGTGCCTGCACGGCATGGGCGAGCCGCTCTACGAAGAGGTGGTCGGCCCGGCGAAGCTGGACCGGCCCTGCCGCATCTACGCGCCGGTCGGCACGCATGAGACGCTGCTGGCCTATCTGGTGCGCCGGCTGCTGGAGAACGGCGCCAACAGCTCCTTCGTGAACCGCATCCACGACGCCCGTGTGCCGGTGGAGGCGCTGGCGGCGGACCCTGTCGCCGCCGCCGCCGCCCTCGTCCCGCCCGGCCGGCCGCATGACGGCATCGCGGCGCCGCCGGACCTGTTCGGCGCGTCGCGGCGCAATTCCGCCGGGCTCGACCTCTCGGACGAGCACAGCCTGGCCGCGCTGGCCCGCACGCTGCGCGCGGGCACGGCGCCGTTGCGGGCCGCGCCGGTGCCGCCCGCTGAAGGGCCTGAGGCCGCCCCGCCGCGCCCCGTGCGCAACCCCGCCGATGGGCGGGACGTGGTGGGCCATGTGGCCGAGGCGACGCCGGCCGCGGTGGAGGCCGCCCTGGCCCGCGCCGCCGAGGCCGCGCCGGGCTGGGCGGCGCTGCCCGCCGCCCGCCGCGCCGACTGTCTGGACCGCGCCGCCGGGCTGATGGAGGCGCGCCTGCCCGCCCTCCTCGGCCCGCTCGTGCGGGAGGCGGGCAAGTCGCTGCCCAACGCCGTGGGCGAGGTGCGCGAGGCGGTGGACTTCCTCCGCTACTACGCCGCCCAGGCGCGGGAATTCGGCGGCGGGACCCACCGGCCGCTCGGCCCCGTCGCCTGCATCTCGCCCTGGAACTTCCCGCTGGCCATCTTCACCGGCCAGGTGGCGGCGGCGCTGGCGGCGGGCAATGCCGTGCTGGCCAAGCCGGCGGAGGAGGCGCCGCTGACCGCCAGCCTTGCCATCGGCCTGCTGCACGAGGCGGGCGTGCCGCCCGAGGCGGCGCAGCTCCTGCCCGGGGATGGCGCGGTGGGCGCCCGGCTGGTGGCCGACCCGCGCGTGCAGGGCGTGATGTTCACCGGCTCCACCGATGTGGCGCGGCTGATCCAGCGGCAGCTCGCCGGGCGACTCGGCGCCGATGGCCGCCCTGTCCCGCTGGTCGCCGAGACGGGCGGGCAGAACGCGATGGTGGTGGACAGCTCCGCCCTGGCCGAGCAGGTGGTGGCCGATGTGCTCGCCTCGGCCTTCGACAGCGCCGGGCAGCGCTGCTCCGCCCTGCGCCTGCTCTGCCTGCAGGAGGAGGCGGCGGACCGCATCCTGGCCATGCTGAAGGGCGCTATGGCGGAGTTCTCGGTCGGCAATCCGGACCGGCTTTCCACCGATGTCGGGCCCGTCATCAGCGAGGCGGCGCGCGCCGGCATCGTGGCGCATGTCGAGGCCATGCGCGGCAGGGGGCACGCCGTGCACGCACTGGCGCTGCCGGAGGACTGCGCGCGGGGCAGCTTCGTGGCGCCAACCCTGATCGAGATCGACCGGGTGGCGGCGCTGGAGCGGGAGGTGTTCGGCCCGGTGCTGCACGTGCTGCGCTTCCGCCGCGAGGCGCTGGGGGACCTCCTGCGGGACCTGCGGGCCACCGGCTACGCGCTGACCTTCGGCGTGCATTCGCGCATCGACGCGACCATCCGGCGGCTGGCGGAGCAGGCCCCGGCCGGCAACATCTATGTCAACCGCAACCAGATCGGCGCGGTGGTGGGGGTGCAGCCCTTCGGCGGGCACGGGCTTTCCGGCACCGGCCCCAAGGCCGGCGGGCCGCTCTACCTGCGCCGGCTGCTCGCCGCCTGCCCGGCCGCGATGGGATTGCCCGAGGGCAGCCTGCCGGAGCCGGCGCGGCTCTGGCGCGAATGGCTGGGCGGTCGCGGCCTTCCGGTGCCCGACACGCCGGCGCCGCTGGCGCCGCCCCGCCTGCTGCCCGGCCCGGTGGGCGAGGAGAACCGCCACGGGCTGTACCCGCGCGGACCGGTGCTCTGCTGCGTCACGACCGAGGCCGGGCTGGCCCGGCTGGTCGATGCCGCGCTGATGGCCGGCAACACCGTCCGCCTGCTGGCCCCCGCCGCCTTGCAGCCCTCCCTGCCGGAGCCGCTGCGCGCCTGGATCACCCCTGCCGCCATGCCGGACCCCGCCGGCTGCGCCGCCGTGCTGCACGAGGGCGACGAGGCCGGGCGGCTGGCCCTGTGCCAGGCCGCCGCGGCCCTGGAAGGCCCGCTCGTCCCCGTGCTCGCCGCCGGGCCCGGCGGCAGCCTGCCGCTGGAGATGCTGGTGGTGGAGCGTTCCGTCAGCATCAACACCACCGCGGCCGGCGGCAATGCCAGCCTCATGACGCTGGGCGACGGCCCGGGGAGCGGCGGCCTGGAGTCGTGAAGCGGGCCGGGCGGTGACGCGGCAGGGCCACAGCGGGCCGGAAAGCGCCGCCGCCGCGGCGCCGGCCCGCTCCATGGCCTTGCCAGCCCCCCGCTTCCGCGACAGGGTGGGCGTTGCCCCAGGGACGCAGCCTTCCGGAAAAGCGCAACTCCGCGCTATCCGCCGCTTAGAAGGCGAAGAGAAGGCTTGATCTGAGCCGATTCCGTGAAAAAATGTTGCGCCGTTTCCACAATGGAGCGGTGCCACGGCCGAATTGAAGTTGGGATCGCTCCGATGCCTCCAAAGAACACGTTCCGGACTGCCATGGGAGAGGTCGCAACGATCCGCGCCGCCGCGAAGGGCGGTGTGAGCCGGCGCCGCCGCCACGCCGCCCTGGGCCTGCTGTGCCTGCCCGGCCTGATGGCCCTTGCACCGCTGGAGGCCGCCGCCCAGACGGCGACGATCGGCCCGGAGGCCACGGCGCGCGGCGTCACCGTGATGACCCGCCAGCGCCCCGACTACGACCCGGCCGGCGTGCGCCTCAGCGGCTTCCGCATCGACAGCTCGCTCGAAGCCGGGCTGGGCTACGACGACAACCTCCAGCCCGGCCGCCAGGACGAGAAGGGGGACGCGTTCTTCACCGAGACGCTGAACGTCTCGGCCAACAGCTTCTGGACCCGCCACGCGCTGGGCCTGACCGCGTCGCAAACCTCCCGGCAGCATTTCCGCGAAAGCAGCCTGAACTGGAACGACTATACCGTGGGCGTCAACGGGCGCTACGACATCGGCCGTGCCTCCTCGGTCTTCGGCCGCTACAACTACCAGCGCGCGCATCTCGACGTTGACAATTTCGACGTGCAGGAGGGCGGCTTCAGCCGCCCCGTTCCCTACGACCAGCACATCTTCGAGGTGGGCGGCGTCGCCGCCTTCAACCGCCTGTCGCTGAAGCCCTCGGCCGAGTACCGGATGATCCGCTACGAGGACCGTATCAGCGGCGAGCAGCGGGAGATCAACTCCAGCAACGACTACAGTTCGCTGCAGGGCGAGCTGGAGGCCGATTACAGCGTCGTCGAGGGCCGCCACCTGCTGGGCCTCGTGCGGGTGCAGGACATCGCCTACGAGCGCAGCGAGCAGCGCGGCCGCGACTCCTTCACCTGGGAGGCGCAGGCCGGCTTCCAGTACGATTTCACCGGCCTCTGGCAGGCCCGCTTCACCGCCGGCTACCGCGAGCGCAGCTACGACGACCCGACGCTGAAGAACCTGTCCGGCCCCGCCTTCGAGGGCCAGCTGATCATGGTTCCCTCGCAGCTGACGACAGTGACCTTCGCGCTGCAGCGGACCATCGAGGAATCCATCCGCGCCAGCAATGTCAGCTACACGCGCACCCTCGGCCGCGTCACGGTGGACCATGAGTTCCTGCGCAACGTCATCCTGACGGGCGAGCTGCGGGCGGAGCACCGCGACTACCCCGAGCGCGGCACCGTCACCGACGGCATCGCCCTGGTCGGCGCGCAGTACCTGATCAACCGCAACATGGCGCTGCTGGCCAGCTACCAGCACACCGAGCGGCTCGACGCGCCGGAAGGCGTGCGGGAATACGGTATCAACCAGTTCCAGGTGCGGCTGCGCTTCTCTTTGTAATGAATCTGGTACTCATCAACTATTGATCGAGCAGCGACCCATTTCTGCTTCGCTCAGGTTCGGTTCATCTGTAGAGCTTTGTCTCAGATTTCCAGATTCCGGGAGTGAGAAATGCCTCGTTCTGCTTTTTCGGTGAAAGGCTTCCGCGCAGGGCTGCGTGGCCTGGCCATGGGCGCCCTGCTCGCCCTGGCTGCCTGCGCGACGCCGGGCGCCGACCTCCCTCCCCTGCCGCAGACCGCCGCGGGCCCCTACAAGCTCGGCCCCGGCGATCAGCTTCGCGTCACCGTCTTCAATGACCCGCGCCTGACGGGCGAGTTCCGCATCACCGACACGGGCACCATCGCCCTGCCGCTGGTCGGCGCCATCCCCGTCTCGGGCCGCACCACGGGCGAGGCCGAGACGGCGATCGTGCGCAGCCTGCGCAGCCGCAACCTGTTCAACGATCCGTCCGTCGCCGTCGAGATCCAGGAATACCGCCCGGTCTTCGTGCTGGGCATGGTGGAGCGCGGCGGCCAGACCCCCTACCAGCCGGGCATGACGGCACTCGCCGCCGTGGCCGTCTCGGGTGGCTTCAACTACCGCGCCGTGACCGATTACGTGGGCCTGACCCGCATCGGCGCGGACGGCCAGCCGCGCGAGTTCCGTGCCGAGCGGCAGACCCTGCTGCAGCCGGGCGATGTGGTGACGGTGTTCGAGCGCCGCTTCTGATCATCGGCGGGGGAGGTGCCGCACCTCCCCCGGATACAAAGACGGCCCCGCCGCGCGCAACGCGGCGGGGCCGTCTTTGTATCCGCAGCGTGGCTCAGACGCTCAGGCTGAAGCCGTTGCTGGAGGCGGTGACCAGATAGCGCTGGATCAGCTTCTCGCGCTTCTTGGGGTCCGCCAGCTGCTCCGTGTCGAAGCGGGCGGAAAGGCTGCGCGCCTGCGCCTCCACCGATTGCAGCGCCAGCTCGCTGGGCAGCCCCGCCACGGTGGTGGCGACGCGGCGCATCACCTTGTCGCCCAGCACGGTGTAGATGTCGGGCTTGGTGTCCGGCCGGGCCTGGATGACCAGCGCATCCGCCACCACCTGGCTGCGGTCGGAGATGGCGGTGAGCCGCTTGTACTCCACCAGCCCGTCGGCGATCACCGCGCGGAACTCCGGGTCCTTCAGCTTGGCGAGACCATCCTTGGCGAAGCCGAGCTGCTCCGCCGCTCCGGCCCAGCGCGCATCCGGCAGTTGCCGGGCGAGCGAGTCCTTCTGCGTGGGGTCGGAGGTCAGCGCCTTGATGGCCAGCCCGGCGTTCTCCACCTGGTCGGCGAGGCCGAGGCCCTGCATCAGCACGCGCCGCGCCTCCGGGTTGCGCAGCAGCTCCTCGGGCGATTTCGCCTTGTCGATCGCCTTGAACAGCGTCGCCAGGTCGCGCTTGACCATGGGGTCGGCGCGCAGGCGCTCCGTCTCCTTGTCGGCGTTCTTCAGCGACTGGTTGTAGAAGGCCACCGTCTCGCCCGGAGACATGGCCGTGCTCGTCTCCGCCGCGCCGCCGAACAGCGTCAGCAGGTAGGGGTTCACGGCCATGGCGGCGGCTCAGCCCGCCACGGCGGCGAGGCCGAGCACCGCGTCGTCATGCGCGAAGAGGGTGCGCACGCGGCGCATCGCCTCCCAGCAATCGCTCGCCTCCAGGTCCGCGATGGCCTCGGCCAGCAGGCGGCGCGCCTTGGCGGAGGTGGTGGCGTCGGAATACTCGCCCGCCAGCCGCCGCGCTTCGGCGATATAGTCGGCGCGCTCATGCTCCTCGGCGATGTAGGCGGCCTGGATGGCGAAATAGACGCGCCGCGCCGGGGTGCGCGCCTCCTCCGGCGCCATGATCTGCTTGCCGAACAGGAAGCGGGCGCGGTTGGAGAGCATGACGCTGGTGCGCGTCTTGAACTGCAGTGCGGCGCCGTTGACCAGCATGCGGTCGCCCGCGCGCAGGTCCAGCACCAGCCGGCCCTGGCCGGGAGTGGCCTCCTGCCGGCCGCTCATGCCACGGCCGCCACGGCCGGGCGGGCGCGCAGGCCGGCGGCGAAATCGTCGCAGATATCGGCCAGGAACACGAGATCGGTCTCCCCGCCTTCGATGTCGCGCAGCGCGGCGGCGGCGACCGAGGCAATCAGGCCACGCAGCTCGCGCGGCAATTCGCAGGATTCGTGCAGCACCAGCGTCTGGAGCGTGGTGAACAGGCGGCGCGCATCGGCGCGGGCGCGCGTGAAGGCCAGGGGATCGCCGCTGGCGGCGGCCTCGCGCAGCCGGCCGGAGAGGATGGCGTAGACTTCCGCCTCCTGCTCGCGCAATGGCCGCGCGGCCTGCACGGCGCCATAGGCGCGCAGGGCCTGGGGATTTTGTGCGTACACGGTGCCAGCCTCTCGTTTTGACGGCTGGGGCCGGGCGGCCCCGTCTTGGCAGTGTGGCCGGGGGCCTTTTGGCCCCCGGCTGTTTCAGAGTCCTGTCAGCGCCGCGGCGCGATCAGCGGAACAGGCTCAGCAGGGAGGACGGCGCCTGGTTCGCCGTGCTCAGCGAGGTGGTGCCGAGCTGCTGGCGAATGGTCAGCGACTGCATGCGCGCGGATTCCTTGGCGAGGTCCGCGTCGATCAGCGCACCGAGGCCGGTCTCCAGAGCTTCCATCTTACTCTTGTTGTAGGAGACCTGGTTGCTGATCGCCTTGCTGTCGTTACCGTACTTGTTCAATGCGTCGTTGACGTTCTTCTCGACGAAGGCAAAGCCGCCAGCGGCATCGTTCTCAAGCGCAGTCTTCCAGGCGGCGGCCTGCAACGCCGCAGTGTTTTCCGTGGCCGGATCATAGACACCACCGGTCACCGGCGGCGTGGCCGCGGCGTCGTCCTTGACAGCGCTCAGGTCGAAGTTGCCTTGGTCCTGACCGGTCAGGTCGTAGGTCGCCAGCTTTTCGCTGCGCACCACCTTGAAGTTGGTGCCGGCGGCCGCCGTTGCGCCGTCCGCAGCAGCCGACGTCCCCAGCAGCGACGAGCCGTTGTAGCTGGAGTCGTTGACGAAGCTACCGACCTGCTGGCGCAGCTGGGCATACTGGCTCTCGTAGTTCGCACGCTCCTCGCCAACGATCTTGTCGTCGGCGAGCTTGGTCATCACCGACTTCACGTTGGAGAGGGTCTCGGAGATGCTCTTCAGGCCGGTCAGCGTGGTGTCGAGCAGGCCGGTCGCGCCGCCGAGCTGCTCGTTCGCGCTGGTCAGGCCCGCCACATCGCCGCGCACCTTCTGCGCCACGGCGAAAGCGGCACCGTCGTCCTTGGAGTCGGCGACGCGGTAGCCGGTGGAGATGCGCTTCTGGGTGACGTCCATCATGTCGTTGGTCTTGTTCAACGACTGCAGGGCCACCATCGCGCCGGCATTGGTGATGACCGAATTGAGGGCCATGGCTGAATTCCTGTTGTCCGACGCCGCCCAGTTTTCGGGCGGCGTGGCCAGCGCCCCTGCCTTTTGTGGAGCGGTCTGGCCGGATGGATGGTCGCCGCGCGGATCATCCGCCGCACCCTCCGTCTCCGCCCGGTCCTTGGGCGGCAGAGGAAGGCTGAGGTCGTTTTGCTAACCACATGTTGACGATCGCCGCGAAAGCAGGCGGCGCGTGGCGGAAATATTCCGGCCCGCCGACCGCTTTCCCACCGGCCGGGACAGAAGAGGTTAACAGACTGCCGGCAGACACGCCCCTCGACCGACCTCCAGCGGCAGCAGACGGATCAAGGGCGTGGACGACCTCATCGCGGAGTTCCTCACCGAAACCAACGAGGCGCTGGCCGAGCTGGACACCGCCCTGGTGCAGCTGGAACGCGCGCCGGATGGCGAGACCCTGGCCCGCATCTTCCGGCTGGTGCACACCGTCAAGGGCACCTGCGGCTTCTTCGGCCTGTCCCGGCTGGAGGGGGTGGCGCACGCGGCCGAGAACCTGCTCGGCCTCTACCGCGATGGCGAGCGGGCGGTGACGCCGGAAGGCGTCAGCGCCGTGCTGGCCTCGATCGACGCCATCCGCACCATCATGGCGGGCCTGGCCGAGACCGGCGCCGAGCCGCCAGGCGACGACGCGGCGCTGCGCGCCCGGCTGGAGGCGCTGGCCGCGCCGGAGGCCGGGGCTGTGCCGCCCGGCCCGGAGGCGCTCACGG